>NZ_JBSFYR010000092.1:0-31008 GCF_053599875.1 Streptomyces sp. NPDC005151
GCGGGCCGGGGCGGACGCGGGCGGTGTCCTTCCGCACTACCGGGGTGTGCTGGTCCACGACTCGCTCTTCTTGCCGCTTCCAGAACCGGGGGGCGCGAACGCCCCCCGGTTCTGCGTTACAGCGCCTCTAGGCAGCCAGATCCTTCTCGCCGCTGCCCGACCGCGGGCGCGGCTCCGGGATCCCGAGCGGGCGCCCCTCGGCCGCGGCCGGCACGGGCCGCCGCGACCGCACGAGCCATCCCACCCGCTCCGACCGCGAGACGACGGCGACGACCGGCGTGAGCAGCGCCATCGCGAGCGGGGCGAGCAGCAGTGCGGCAGCCGTGCCGAGCGCGAATCCGCCGATGACGTCGGTCGGGTAGTGAACACCCATGTAGATCCGGCAGAACCCTTCCGCCAGCGCGAGGGCGATCGCGGCGAGCCCGAATTTCCGGTTGGCCACGAACAGCCCGACGCCGACGGCCATCGCCATCGTGGCGTGGTCGCTCACGAACGAGAAGTCGTTCTTCCCCGACACCAGGACATCCAGGCCCTGGTGGTCGCGGAACGGGCGCGGCCGCTCCACGAAGCCCCGGATCGGAATGTTGACGAGCAGCGCGATCCCGGCGGCGAGCGGTGCCCAGACGATCCCGGCGACCGCGGTCACCGAGTCCTCGGCCGTGCCGCGCCGGCGGACGCTCCACCAGCACCACAGGACCACGAGGACCATGCCGAGCATGATCCCGTACTCGCCGACGAACTCCATGACCCGGTCGAACCACGCCGGAGCGGACTTCGCGAGCCCATTGATGTCGTAGAGCAGGCTGACGTCGGGGTTCGACGCATCCAGTGCGAGTCCAGCCATCTGCTGCGGCCCCTTGCCTTGTCTGCTGCCGCGGCGCACACCCGTGTGCGCCGCATTTGACGAACCCCCGTTTTCGGTTCGACCACTGCTTCGATCACTGCTGCGTGAGGTACGCGACTGTGCCGGCCAGCGCCGCATGGTCAGTGTGCATGCTGTCCCAGTCCAGGGAACGACGCACTCCGTGTGTACGTTCCACTCTCCACCGAATGATCACCATGACGTTATCGAAGAGAGACTCGTCGTCGCAGCTCAGGGCCCAGGCTTCACGGAGAGTTCCGGCCACCGCCGACTCCCCGTCACGCCGCCGGCTGGGCGGTCGGGAGTGCCGCGGCGCCGTCCTTCGTCACGCGTGTCGCACCGAAGTAATCGGGCGTGTCGATCTTGTCGAAGCGGATCACGGCCCCGGTGTACGGCGCGTTGATCATGTACCCGCCGCCGACGTACAGCCCGACGTGGCGGATTGCCCGGGAGTTGGTCAGGTCGTCAGAGAAGAAGACCAGGTCACCGGGGAGCAGCTCGTCCCGCGAGGGGTGCGGCCCGGCGTTGTACTGGTCGTTCGCCACCCGCGGCAGCTCGATGTCCACGGTCCGGTACGCGGCCTGTGTCAGCCCGGAACAGTCGAACCGTCCACCCTGCTCAGCCGTGCCGTTCCCGCCCCACAGGTACTTCGTGCCGAGCCTCTTCTGCGCGAAGTAGATCGCCCCGGCCGCCTGCCGCGAGGGCTCGACCCGCCCGACCGGCCGGGCGAAGCTCTTCTCCAGCGAACGGATGATCTTGACGTAGTTCTGCGTCTCCGCGATCTTCGGTACGCCGCCCGACCTGATGACCCGGTACGCACCGGCGTTGTAGGCGGCCAGCATGTTGTCCGTCTGATCCCCCGGCACCTTCTTGACGTACCCGGCGAGTTCGCAGTCATAGCTGGCGGCGGAGGGGATCGCATCGGCCGGATCCCATACGTCCCGGTCCCCGTCCCCGTCCCCGTCGATCCCGTGCCCGGACCAGGTCCCGGGGATGAACTGCGCGATGCCCTGCGCGGCGGCCTTGCTCTGGGCCCGCGGGTTCCACCCGCTCTCCTGGTACAGCTGCGCGGCGAGGAGCGCGGGGTTGATGGCCGAGCAGAGGTTGCCCCACTTCTGCACGAGCGGCTGGAACTTCGCCGGCACGGCTCCCTTCGCCAGCCCGACGGCCCCGTTGCTGCCGGCGCTGCCGAGGCCGGCGGCAGCGGAGTACGTACCGACGACGAGCAGCGCCACGAAGCACATGGCGACCCCGATGCCGATCCCACCGACCACCCAGAATTTCCGCACCCCTCAACCATCCCCCATCGGGGGCGGGTTCAAGGCCGGTTTCGCGGGCGTGTGCGAGTTGTTCGGGGCACAGGCAGGCTCACCGGGGTCACCGACCGGGCGGCCGAGCACGGATTCCCTTCACTGACGCATCTTCAGGCTGCCTCGGCGGACCAGTAGTCGGAGTGCACGTTGGGACGCGGCGGGGGGTAGACACCCTCGTACGCCGGACCGTTCGGCCTGGACGTGGAATCGGTGACCTTCGACTCCTTCACGCAGGGACTGTCCGCCTCGAAGAACGCCTGCCCCTTTCCGCGGAAGCTGACACTGATACCGAACCCGGCGTCCGTCTGGGCATAGACGGCCGGGAACTCCGTGTCATTGTTGATCGCCTTGATCCGGTAAGCGCTCTTCCGCCAGAACGCTTCCACCTGGTCCAGGAAATCCGCCCGGCGCGACGCCGACACGATGGTCATCACGGTGCGCCTGCGGGTCACATCGCACGTCCCCGACGTCGTCGGCCCGTGCGCCCACTGCACCTCGGGATCGATGGCCTTCAGCACCGCGTCCAGCATGCCGTCGGACCGCTCGGCGGCCTGCTGCATGTCCATGCGCCCCTTCTTCCCTCCGACGTCCCCTTGTACCCGGTGTTCGTTCCCGCACGCGGACAGGGAGAAGCCGAGGGCCAGGGCCACCGCAACGATCTGGAACCGTCGCTTCATCGCTGTGCCTCCATCTTGAGCCTGTCGGCATGTCCCGACACGATCAGAGCGATGCTGTCCGCCGAGACGGCGTCCCTCACCGGATCGAAGTAGAGAGAGTGGGCATCAAAGCTCAGGCCGGAGCCGCTGACCACCGGCGGTCCGTCGCCCACGGGGAAGCGCCTGGCGCCGAATGCCTTGCTCGCCGGGTCCTTGCCGAACCAGAGATCGTCGTCCCCCGGGTCGGCCAGATCCCCGGCGAAGTATGCACCAGCAGGACCGAAGGCCAGCATCCCCAGTGTGCCCACGGCGGACTGCAGCTTGGACGGGAGCTTGGTCACCGGGTCGTTCGCCGCGGCGCCGACGAAGACGTGTCCGGCACCGACCCCGAGATCCACGGCCTGATCCACGCCCACCCCCGGGCTGCCGACCAGAATGATGTCGTCGACCCCCGGGATTCCGCCGACATGCTGCGCAGCGGCTCCCACGGTCCGCGAACCGTACGAGTGCCCGATGGCCGTCAGATGCGGATCCTTGTTCTGGTTGGTGGCGACCAGCCCGCTCATGAAGTCGTTGTACGCCACGCCGCCCTTCTCCGCCCGCCCCGTTCCCATGACCGCCAGGCTCCCCAGCCCGTCCGGCGTCTGCGGCGCGTCGTAGCCGAGCCAGACGATCGCCGCACTGGACTGTTCGTACCCCTGGGTGCCGATCGCGGTGTCACGGGCTCGCTTGAGATCATTCTTGGCGAACTCCTCGTTCAGAGAGGTGTTCAGCCCCGGCACATACGCCGACACGTTCTTCGACGTGTCCGGATTCCCGAACGAGACGATCGCCCGCCCGTTTCCCTCGTCCGATATGCCGAGCAGGTACATCGGCGGCTGCTTCCCGTTCTCCTTCAACTGCCGCTCGATCTCCCGCAGTCCGGCGAGCTGCTTCTGCGACTTCGCGTCGTCCTGCCCCGACAGCTTCCCGATCAGCTGAGTCAGGTTCTTGCGGTTGGCCGCGTCCCTGGTCGCCGCCGGGATCCCGTCGAGGCTGCCGATCCGATCCGGGGAAAGAGCGAGGTACTGATCGCGCTGATCCTGCGTGAGCCCGTCCCACCACGCCTTGCGCCCGGCAGCAGTGCCGTTGAGCGGGATGCGTGCGTTCAGATAGTCGCGCTGGTCCGCCTGCACGGCCGCCCCGACGCGGGACCCGGAACCGGGCAGCCCGGCGCCGACGCCACCGACCCCGGTGGCCCCCTTGATCAGCTCCCCCGCCGCACCGGCGCGGTCGCCCTGGGACCATTTGTCGCTCGCGCTCTGCGCGTACTGGGCGACCTGGTCGCCGAGGTTCCTGCCGTTCGTGACGGGGTTGAAAACGGCGTCCGCGGCGCCGCTGACATCGCCCCAGAGACCGTCGCCGACGAGCCCGGTGAAGAAGCCGCCGTCCGATGCGTGACCGGCGGCGCTCGAACCGTCACCCCCCTCGGCGGCCTGGGTGGCGCTGCCGCCGTCTCCGCCGGAAGCGGTGGACCCGCCCGAGGCATCCGTGCCACCCGAGTCCGAACCACCCGACGCCGCTGAACCGCCGGTGTCCGATCCCCCGGAGTCCGATCCGCCGGAGTCCGATCCCCCGGATGCTGCGGACCGTCCCGAGTCCGTACCCCCGGATGCTGCGGACCCTCCCGAGTCCGTACCCCCGGACGACCCCGACCCGCCGGACGAAGAAGTCCCTCCGGCGACGGTCGACCCTCCGGAGTCCACACCGCCGGACTCCGTACCGCCCCCGCCAGAGGCACCACCACCGCCATCGGTGCCATGGCCGGCCACCACGCCACTGCCCGCCGCCGGGCAGTCGCTACCGGTCAGCCGGCAGATCGCGCTCCGGATCTCACCGGTCAGCTGCCCGCCGATCTGCGTCGCCATGAGCGCACCGACAAGGGCCACGACCACCAGGACCGCGCCGAGGTACTCCATCGCGGTCTGGCCACGGTCACGACGGGCCCTGATCACCCGCGTGAGAATGAACGGCCTCTGCGCGGCGCGCTGTTCAGGGCTGAGCCTGAACCAGGCGCGGGAACTCCTCAGGAACAAAAGAACGACGACGGCGACAGGTATCACCAGCTGGAAGACACCTTGGACGCCGCCGTCCCCACTCAAGGTGGCCAGCGCACCGAGGACGAGCCATACGTGCACGGCAAGGAGTCCGCGGCGGATCCGGACGCCACCGGTCCGCAGATACAGCGAGAGGACGAACCCGGTGACGCCCGGTAGCGCCGCGTACAGCAGCATGCCCAGCAGCCGACCGTTCACCGCATCGACCGAGGACGCCACCGACAACACGTCGATCACGCCGACGACGGTGACCACGAAGAGCACGCGGACGAGGATCAGCACTGCTTGCAACGTGCTCGGCAGGGGCTGCCTGCCCGGATGGACCACGACAGCATCCGGGGCAACGCCACCCGGAACCGCTAATCCTCGTATGCCAGACACGGCGAGTCCCCTGCCTTGTGAGTGGGTGCAGTGAGCAGTGACGGATCCGCCACTCCACGTATGCGACCACACGGGCACCGGGCAGGGCATGGGCCCCAGGGCCCAATGCCGGACTCAAAGTGCACGACACATCCAGAGGTTCAGGTCACCTTGTCCTGATGTGGCGTCAGGTTGCTCCGGCGGACCAGAAGTCGGAGTGCACGTTGGGGCGGGGGAGTGGATAGACGTCCTCGTACGCAGGACCGTTGGGCTGGGTGGTGGACTCGGCCACCTCCGATTCCTTCACGCAGGGGCTGTCGACTTCGAAGAAGGCTTGCCCCTTGCCGCCGATGCTGAGGGTGACGCCGAAGCCGTCCGTTGTCTGAGCATAAATCGCAGGAACGTCCACATCATTGTTGATTGCCTTGATCCGATAGCCGCTCTTCCGCCAGAAGCGATCCACCACTCCTAGAAAGCTACCCCGGCGCTCTTTGGACACAATCGTCATCACGACGCGCATCCGGGACACGTCACAGCTACCGGTACTAGTCGGGCCATGCGCCCATTGAACCTGAGGTTTGATTTCAGTCAGCACTGCGTCAAGAATCTCGTCAGCCCGGTTCGCTGCGCCCTGCATGTCCATATCGGATCGCTTCTCTTCGTTCGAACATCCGACAAACGCCAAACAGAGCAGCGTTGCCATCCCAATGGTTTGGAGTCGACGACTCAACGCGACTCCTCCATCTTCACTTTGTCGGAACGACCCGCAGTGATGAGAGCAATACTGTCTGCCGAAACGGCATTCCTCTGCGGATCGAAGTACTGGGAGTGCGCGTCGATAGAGACGCCATGTCCACTGATCAGCCGCGGCCCTTCACCCACAGGGAAACGTCTCGCACCGAATGCCTCGCTCGCCGGATCCTTGCCGAACCAGAGATCATCATCTCCCGGATCGGCGAGGTCACCGGCCAGGTAGGCAGTGGACGGTCCTCCAGCGATCAATCCCACAACTCCGACAGCTGCTTGCTGTTTGGAGGGGAGCTTGGTCACCACGTCATTCTCAGCCGCACCGACAAAGACATGATCCTTCCCAACGCCCAGATCCTCAGCGTGATCCACACCGACTCCGGGACTGCCAACGAGCACAATGTCGTCCACGCCGGGAATCCCGCCACTCTGCTGAGTTGCAGCACCGACAGTGCGCGAACCGTAAGAATGCCCAATAGCCGTCAGGTGCGGGTCCTCGTTCTCGTTCGTAGCCACCAGCCCTCCCATGAAGCCATTAAATGCACTGCCACCTCTTTCGGCTCTGTCATTTCCCATTACCGCCAAGCTCCCCAATCCGTCTGGGGTCTGCGGTGCGTCATAACCGAGCCAAACGATCGCCGCGCTCGAGTGATCGTATTTATTGGCCCCCTTAGCGGTATCCCAAGCACGCTTAAGGTCCCCCTTAGCGAAGTCCTCATCCAGCGACGTATTCAAGCCCGGCACATAAGCCGACACATTCCGAGCCGTATCCGGATTCCCGTAAGAGACAATCGCCCGCCCATTCCCCTCGTCGCCAATCCCAAGGAGGAACATCGGCGGCTTCCGGCCGTCGTGCAGCTGCCGGTCAATCTCCCGTAACCCCGCCAACTGCGTCTCCGCCTTGTCCCCCTCCTGCCCTTCCAGCTTCCCGATGAGCAGCTGCAGGTTGTCCCGGTTGGCGGCGTCCCGTACGACCGCCGGGATTCCGTCCAGGTTGCCGATCTGGTCCGGGTACACCGCGAGGTACTCCTCCCGCTGTTCCTGCATCAGTCCGGCCCACCACGCCTTGCGTTCGGCCGGGCTCGCGTCGTGCGGGATGGCTTCGTTCAGGTAGGCGCCCGCAGCGTTCCGTACCGCTGCCGCGTCCGTCACCGCGTCCGTCCAGGTCGAGTCGGGGACCTTCAGGCCCTCCTCGGCCTTCAGCTTCCGCAGGATCCGCGTGTACCGCCAGTCGATGTCGGCCGCTGTCCGCAGGGCCTTGACCACCCGGTCGGCGATGTCCTGCGCCTTGGCCACGTTCGGGTTGGGGGCGACGAGCCCCGAGGGCGGCAGCAGCCCCGGCACTCCTCCCCCGGTCGCCGTCCCGCCCGGCATCGGCTTGCCGTCGATCAGCCCCTCGCCGGCCTCCGGGTAGGCCACCGACCCGTCCGGGTGCACGGTGAACTTCAGGGCTTCCGCGTCGTCCAGCGCTTCCTGCAACGCCCTTTGCTGGCCCCTGATTTCGTGGGCCATGCTGTTCAGCGTGGTGCGGAGCAGACCGCACTCCGTGTACACGTACTGGAAGTTCCGGCTGAGTTGTCGCAGCCGCCCGACTGCCGCGTCGGCCGCCTCGCCCTGCTGCGTCCCGCGCAACTCGTTCAGCAGCTGCTTGTCGACGCGGTCCCGGCCGTTGTCGGCCAGGTTGCTGGCCCGGCCCCATCCGTCGGCCGCGCCTTCCAGTTCGGCGCAGTTCACGTCGCGCAGTTGGGCCCACGTGATCTTCGAGGTCATTGCCCACCGGTCCGCGACGCGACCGCTGCGAAGGACGACTTCACAGTCTCGTCCGTGACGCCCTGGGTCCGTACGACGGCGCGGAGTTTCCCGGCGAGGCTCCCGCACTCGCAGCGCGCGGCTTCGATCCGCCGCTGCCACGACTCGCGTACGGCGCCGAGTTCGGCCAGCGCCTCCAGCCCGACGGTCCCCGTCACCACCCCTTCGTGCGCGGCCTCCAGCTCGGTCTTCACCGGCCCCAGCAGCGTGTGCAGCGACTCGGCTCCCCCGGCGGCTCGCAGCCAGGGGCCGTCGCTGTGCTTCAGCTGATCCCTGCCACCACCACCCGCACCGTCACCAGCCCCGCCCGCCCCGCCCAGCTCGCTCAGCCTCTGTCGGCCCACCACGGCCACGCCGCTCACCCCGCTCCTTGATCGTGGAGCGGCACTGTCCCAGAGACGGCGCACCCGACACGCCATGCGCGTCGGCCCTCGGGGCGCGTTCGGCCCTGAATTGCAAGGCCGAACGCCCGCCTCGCCCCCGGCGGGATTTCACCCGATCGGTGGGCGGCCGGAGGGCGTGCGATCAGGCGTTGCCGGCCGGGCAGTTGTGGTATCCGGCGACCAGCCAGCCCTCCCCCGCCCCATGCCGTATCCCCACGTGCCCACCGGGATACGAGCCGCGTCTCGGACGCTCGGGCGCCCCGTTGGCCGGAGGGTGCAGCACGCGCTTGGTCCATCCAGACCCGCCTCATGACGAAGCATCCGCTTTCTTTTGGTTTCGCATGGTTTCATCTCGCCATGGAGGCGATCAGATGATGGCTGAAGATCGACAGCAGGACACGCACACACAGGTGACTACGTCGCGGCGGCGCGTGCTGGCCGCAGCGGCGCTGGCACCGATGCTGGCCGGAGTCGGGGCAGGGGCGGCCGCCGCTCGACCCGCGCCGGCCGGAATGCCCGGGATGCCCGGGGGCCGGAGTCACCGGCGGGTCAAGCCGGTGACCACCACCGAGGCGGACTGGGCGGACGTCGCACACACGCTGGGCCGCAGAGGCAACATGCTGCGGGGAACGACCTACCACACCCCCTTCCCCCGCGGGGATCTTGACGTGGTCTCCGATGGCGTCGCCGTCACACCGGAGCTCGCGCTGGGCACGCACGTGGCCTTCGTCCGTTACGCCGACGGCACCGCGATGTGCATGGGCGATGTGGTGGTCACCGAGGACGAGCTGCAGCACGTGACGGACGCCTGGCAGGCGAACGGAATCGCGCAGACCGCGCTCCACAAGCATCTGCTGGCCCAGACACCCGACATCTGGTGGACCCACGTTCACGGACACGGCCCCGACGCGGTGGCCCTGGCGCGCGGCCTGCGCGCGGGATTCGACCGCACCGGGACCCCGCCGGCAGTGCCGACCGGCCCGCCGGTCCCCCACGACCTGGACATCGCCGGCATCGAGGCTGCGCTGGGCGCCAAGGGCTCCAGCGATGGCGTGGTCTACAAGGTCGTCTTCGCCCGTCGCGAGACGATCTGCGACGGCCATCTGGTACTGCCTCCCGGTCTGGGCTCGACCAGCGCGTTCAACTTCCAGCCGCTGGGGGGCGGCCGGGCCGCGCTCAGCGGCGACTGCGCCATGCTCGCCGAGGAGGTCCAGAACGCACTGAGAGCTCTACGGCGCGGCGGGATCAAGCTCGTCGAGCTGCACAACCACCACTTGACGGAAAGCCCCCGCCTGTTCTTCACCCATCTCTGGGCAGTGGGCGACGCCGTCGAGATCGCCCGGGGGCTGCGCCCCGCAGTGGATGCCACCAACGTCGTGCCGGTCGGCTGAACAAGAGGGGTGAGGAGCGGGTTGCTCCCGGGCACCCGCTCCCGAGCCCGTGGGCGTCCTTGACGCCCACGGGCATGTTTCGCCGCGTGCGTTGGCGGCGCCGGCATGATCCCGCCCCTTCCACGGGCCAAAGCCTTCGGCAGCACCGGGGCCGTCACTTCCAATGGACCAATTGCCCCGGAGCCGTGCGTGCCCCGGAAGACGATCGGGTACTGATGACCTGTTCATCCCAGTAAGTACCGAATCATCCGTCAGATCCGATATCTGGAGCTCCGTATGGAACCAGTCTCCACCCCGCGGAACTGCCCGTTCGACTATGCCGAGGCCCTCGAATTCGATCCGCTGCTCAAGCAACTGCAGAACGACGAACCCGTTGCCCGCATCCAGCTGCCCCACGGCGACGGGGAAGCATGGCTCGTCACCGGCTACGACGACGTACGCACGGTGACCACCGACCGGCGTTTCAGCCGCAGCGCCATCATCGGCCGGAACTTCCCGCGGATGACCCCTGAACCCATCGTTCAGGACGAGGCGATCAATGTGATGGACCCACCGGCCAGCAGCCGCCTGCGCAGCCTGATCTCCAAGGGTTTCGCGCCGCGCCACATGGAGCGCATGCGGGTCCGTACCCAGCATGTCGTGGATGAGCTGCTGGACCGGATGGAGGAGCACGGTTCCCCCGCCGACCTCTTCGAGCACCTCGCGGCCCCCCTGCCCCTGACCACCATCTGCGAGGTCCTCGACATTCCCGAGGGCGACCACGCTCAACTGCGCGCCCACGCGCGCACCATGATGGACGTCGGCATCGACAACCGGGACAACGCGGTACGCGCCAAGGCCGATCTCCGCGCCTACTTCGCGAAGCTGACTGCGCACCGGCGCGAGAACCCGGGCGACGACCTGATCAGCGCGCTGGCCGCCGCCCGCGACGGGGACGAGCTCCTCAACGATCAAGAACTGACCGTCATGGCCATGGTCCTGCTGATCACCGGCCAGGACACCACCACATACGAGATCGGGAACATCGCATACACCCTGCTCACGCGTCCCAAGGAGCTGGCCATGCTGCGCGCCCGCCCCGAGATGCTCCCGCAGGCCATCGAGGAACTGCTGCGCTTCATCCCCTTCCGCAAGGGCGTCGGCATTCCCCGCGTCGCCACCGAGGATGTGGAACTGAGCGGGGTGAAGATCCGAGCGGGAGACATCGTGCACGTCTCCTACCTGACGGCCAACCGGGACGGCCGGAAGTTCGACCGGCCTGACGAGCTGGACCTGGAACGCACCGGTCCGTCCCATATGACCTTCGGCTGGGGCGGCCACCACTGTCTCGGCGCCCCGCTCGCCGCCACGGAGCTCGAAGTCGCACTCGGAACCCTCCTGAAACGCTTCCCTGACCTCCGGCTGGCAAAGCCGGCCGAAGAAGTGGCCTGGAACAAGACATCGATCTGGCGTTATCCGCTCGCACTGCCCGTCGCCTGGTGAGGCCAATACCCCAGCAGGGCATCAGGCTCTTCGTGCAACCGCAGCACGCGATCAGGGCCACCTATGAGGCGACACCCATGGAGACCCACCGCGCTGCGGCCCGGGTCCGGCCATGGCGCAGGAGCGCCCGGACTGCCGCGCGCAGCCCGGGCGCCGCCGAGCAGGTGAGTCGATGCCTGGCGGCAGGGCGGCCCCCGTGCCCGGCTTCGTGGCTCGCACCGCACGACGGAGCGGGGGCGGCCCGCGCCGACCGGTGATCACCGGTCCGCGTGATGGGTGACCGCCGCCCCGCAGCGGTGCGTCTCCCGCCGTGGGGCGGCCCCTCGGCGGGCCGGTCGTGCCCGCGCAGGGCAGTACCGGGCACGGGTGGTCCGCCCGCCGTGGCCAAGGACAAACAAGTGCCGCATCGGCCCTCGAAGGGCGGAAACCCGGAAGATTCCGGGGCTCCCGGACAGCGCGTTCCGTCCGACGTGCGACCCTCACCCGCCTGTCGTAGCGTGATCTCCAGGGTCGATCGAAGGTGCGGCCGATATTCATCTGCCCATACGGTGAGAATTCAGCGCATTCGTCGATCGGCCCATCCATGCCCATCCCAGGGCATCTAATTCGGCGCCGCAACCAAAAAGTGTGTCCCGCGCCGCTCCACGCACGGTGCCGCAGTGGCTACCGTCGGCCGACACCTGCCCCCGCATCCGGTCAGGCTCGACCGTGTGGTTCATCGTCCGCTAGGAGGAGATCCATGGCGGTACTCTGCAAGCCCGCAATCGCAGTTCCCGAGTACGTCATAACCAACGACGAAACCCTCGAACTGGCACAACGGCTGCACGGCGACCATCCGCAGCTCGATCTGGTCCTCCGTCTGATCGAACACACCGGGGTTCAGAAACGGCATCTGATCCAGCCGATCGAAAAGGTGCTGCAACACCCGGGGTTCGATGCGCGCAGCAAAATCTACGAGGCACAGACCAAGGCCCGCGTCCCGGCTGTGGTCCGCCAGGCACTGGACCAGGCGAAACTCGAACCGTCGCAGATCGACTTGATCATCTACGTCTCCTGCACCGGCTTCATGATGCCTCCGCCGACCGCGTGGCTCATCAACACCATGGGCTTCCGGCCGGAGACACGACAGATGCCGATCGCCCAACTGGGCTGTGCGGCAGGTGGCGCAGCCGTCAACCGGGCCCACGACTTCTGCACGGCGTACCCCGACCGCAACGTGCTCGTGATCGCTTGCGAGTTCTGCTCGCTGTGCTACCAGCCCACCGATCTGGGTGTGGGGTCCCTGCTGTCCAACGGCTTGTTCGGCGACGGGATCGCCGCCGTCGTGGTACGGGGCCAGGGCGGCACCGGAGTCCATCTGGAACGCAACGGGTCGTACATCATCCCGGACACCGAGGAATGGATCTCCTACGCGGTCCGGTCCACGGGCTTCCACTTCCAGCTCGACAAGCGCGTGCCCGGAACCATGGAGCCACTTGCCCCGGCCCTGAGCGCCCTCGCGGAACAGCACCAGTGGAACGCCAGCAAGCTGGACTTCTACATCATCCACGCCGGCGGTCCGCGCATCCTGGACGACCTGAGCCGCTTCCTCGACGTGCCGCCCGAAGCGTTCCGCTTCAGCCGGGCCACGCTCACCGAGTACGGCAACATCGCCAGCGCGGTGGTACTCGACGCCCTGGCCCGCATGTTCGACGAGGCGTCGACCCTCCACGGCCAGCGCGGCATCATGGCCGGCTTCGGGCCGGGCATCACCGCCGAGATCTCCCTGGGAACGTGGACCTCGGAGCCCGAGACAAGGGCGTGAGCCACGCATCCGCACGGTGTGCGCGCAGGGCAACCTGAACGGGAAGCCCGCAACCACACCAACCCCGGCCCCCGGGCCTCAGGCGCTGTCCGCAGCCCGAGGCCCGGGGGCCGCCCTCATGCCCGTCCGATGATGGAGGGGACACCAGGCCCCCTCTCGGCCGATCCGGCAATGCCGCTGCACACGGTCACGACAGGTCACTCCACTGACAGTCCGGCTTCCACACGCACTCCACCCAGAGCAGCTTCCCGCCGTACCCCGGCAGCCCGCCATGCAGCGGATATGCGCCCCAGCTGTCCGCCCACAGGGTGACGAGATGCAATCCCCGCCCGCACTCGGCGAGCGACTTCGGAACCTCCGCGCCGCCCTGGAACGGTGGCGGGATGTCCGGGTTGGTGTCCCAGACACTGAGCCGGATCCGGTGCCGCCCGGCGTCGCGCAGCCGGAGTGAGTACGGCCCCGAGGAGTACCGGTACGCGTTGGTGACGAGCTCACTCGCCAACAGCTCGGCGGTGTCGATGAGATCGCCCATGCCGTGCGCGCGGAGCACGGAGCGGAGGGTGGCGCGGGCGATGCCCGGAGCACGGGGATCCTGCGGGAGTTGGAGTGTGTATGCCCAAGGCGGCGTTACGGTGGCCAGGACCATGGAAGTCTCCGATCACGGAGGGACGTTGGATCGCACGTTTCTGATTGCCCGGTGACGAGACCGCTCCGTCGAGCGGGGTACTTCCGGGCGGGTGGCCTGGCTCAGAGACTAGACTTCCGCAAGGATTCTTTTCACCAATTGACCGGAATCCTTGAGCGGAACCATCCGTGCGAGTGACAGCCCAACTCAGTGGATTTCTGAGGAGAGTTCGAAATGGCAGGAAGGGCCGCCCCTACCGCGCGCCGCACCCGTCTCGGCGCCGAACTGCGCAAACTGCGCGAGCGGGCCGGGATGACCACCACGCAGGCAGCCGATCTCCTCGGCACCAGCTCGGGGCAGTTGAGCAACATTGAGGTCGCAAGATTCGGTGTCAGTGCTGACCGCGTTCGCGTCATGGCCCACACCTACTCGTGCACGGATCAGGCGCTGATCGAGGCCCTCGTCGCCATAACGGGTGACCGCAAACGTGGCTGGTGGGAGGAGTACCGGGAGATCCTGCCGCCCAAGCTCCTCGACCTCGCCGAGGTCGAGCACCACGGCAACAGCCTGCACGCGGCGCACAGCATCCACATCCCCGGGCTGCTGCAAACCGTCGACCACGCCCGCGAGATCTACCGGCAGGCCGTGCCTGAGATGTCACCGCCAGAGATCGAGCACCGCGTGTCGTACCGCGTAAAGCGCCAAGCGGTGCTGTTCGGGAAGGACGTCGTCCCGTACAGCGCTGTGATCCATGAGGCTGCGCTACGCATGAGGTTCGGAGGCTCGAATGTGGCGCGTACCCAGCTGGAACACCTGCTCAAGGTGAGCGAACAGACACACGTGTCCATCCGGGTCATCCCCTTCGACGCTACGTATTACCCGGGTTCAGGTCAGTCGCTGTACTACGTACGCGGTCCGGTCTACGCCCTCGACACCGCACAGCTCGATCAGTCACACGGCCCGGTCTTCATCGACTCCGAGGCCCAGCTGACGCAGTACCGCCTCCTGCTCGACCGGCTCGACGCAGCCGCGCTGAGCGCCGAGCAGTCGCGAGAACTTATCCACAACATCGCCCAGGACCTGTGAAGGGAACAGAGATGGCCGCATCCCCATGGCAGAGGTCGTCCTACTGCGCACAGGGCGAGGCGTGCGTACACGTCGCCGCCCGCGACCACACCGTCAACGTCACCGAAAGCAGCGACCCCACCGGAGCCATACTCCGCACCACCCCCACCGCCTGGGCCGCCCTCCTCCGAAGCGTCAAGGACGGCACCAACCATGGCTGACCGGCACATACCCGCCGACCTCACCTGGGTCCGCGCCGCCCCCGAGGGGGAAAAGGGCCCCGGCCCCTGGATCGAGATCGCCTTCGGTCCGGACGGGCTCGTCCACCTTCGCGAAACCGGCGACCCGTCCAACATCGTCACGACCACCCGGACGAAATGGGAGGCCTTCACCAGGGGCGTCCTGGCCGGCGAGTTCGACCACTTCGCGGAGCTCGGTGGCGAAGGCGGCCTGGCTGCCCCGGCATGACGGTCCGGGTACCCGCCCATACCGTGCCGGTACCCAGCCCGGCCGCTGCGGTGCCCTCTCCCCTTCATCCGCGCCTGCCGGCCTTGGGCCACCCCGTACTTCGGAACCACAGCCCACCCCGCCCCGGGACGACACCCGACATCCCCACCGCCGACGCCGTTTCTCACGTATCTGGTTCATGCCCCCTCTCAGCTTGATCTTTGTCTTCCACACCCGGATTTGCGGGGTGGGACGCGATCGACAGTACGTACGCTGTCGCGCATGCTGACGTTGGAGCGGCTCCGGGCCGACCATGCACACGCCTTGCTGGCTTTCGAGCGGGAGAACCGCGAGTACTTCGCACGGTCCGTGCCGGATCGCGGCGACCTGTACTTCGTTGAGTTCGCCGCCCGTCATCGTGCACGGCTCGCCGAACAGGACGCCGGCGTGTGCCAGTTCCATGTCGTCATGGACGACCGGGGAGAGTTGGTCGGCCGCGTCAATCTCGTGGACGTCGAGGAAGGGGCCGCTGAACTCGGCTACCGGATCGGCGAGCGCGCCGCGGGACGGGGCATGGCAACGGCCGCGGTCGAGGAAGTGTGCCGCCTGGCTGCCGCGGCATACCGGCTCTCCGCGCTCACCGCCGTCACCACCCTCGACAATCCGGCATCCATGGCCGTACTCAGACGCAACGGGTTCACTGCGGTGGGGGACATCCGCATCGGTGAGCGCCCCGGTACGCGTTATCAGCGCCGACTTGTTGCCATGCATTGATCACTCGCCCACCGGGCCTGTGTGCTGCGAGACCTGGCGTTCTTTCCCTGACGACATAGCGTCGCACTACGCGGATGGACTCGAAGCGGCCCTGCGCTGAAGCGCCGGCAACTACTGATCCCTGGTCCGTCGCACAACAGCGCGGGGGCTGGCCAAGCCTCGGCTTCGGTCTACGTCTGCTCGGTGGACTGCTCGGCGGCCTCGCGTTCGCCGACGCTGACCAGCCCTGTCTCGTAGGCGACGATAACGGCCTGGACACGGTCACGGAGTCCGAGCTTGGCGAGGATGCGGGCGACGTGCGTCTTGACGGTCGCCTCGGCCAGGTGGAGGCGGGTGGCGAGTTCGGCGTTGCTCAGCCCTCGGGCCAGCAGGCCGAGGACCTCCAGTTCGCGCGGGGTGAGCGAGGCGAGGTCGCGGTGGAGGGCGGCGGTGTCGCTGCCGCGCTGAGCGAACCGCTGCACGAGGCGGCGGGTGACTGCCGGCGCCAGGAGGGCGTCGCCGGTACGGACCGTGCGGACGGCCGCGGTCAGATGCTCGGGGGTGACGTCCTTGAGGAGAAAGCCGCTGGCCCCGGCGGACAGTGCCGCATAGACGTACCGGTCGAGGTCGAAGGTGGTCAGGATGATGACGCGGGGTTCTCCGCGGACGCCGGTGAGGATGCGGCGGGTGGCCTCCAGGCCGTCCATCTCGGGCATCCGGACGTCCATCAGGACCACGTCGGGACGTGTGCGGCGGACCGCTTCGACGGCTTCGGCTCCGTTGGCCGCCTCGGCGACGACGTCAATGCCGTCGGCGCTGAGGATCATCCGGAATCCGGTACGGACCAGGGTCTGGTCGTCGGCGAGGAGCACACGAAGCGGCTCGTTCACGGTGCCTCCAAGGGGATCAGGGCCTCCACACGGTAGCCGCCGGTCAGGCGTCGGCCGGTGTTCATGGTTCCGTCGTAGACGGCGAGGCGCTCGCGCAGGCCGATCAGGCCCCGCCCATTTCCGGTGGGCGCGCCCGCGCCTGGGTGTCCACCGGTGTCGGTGACTTCCACCCGGAGCCGTTCCGGGCCATATTCGACGGTCACGGCGGCAGTGGCGCCGGACGCGTGCTTCACGGTGTTGGTCAGGGCTTCCTGGACCACGCGGTAGGCGGCGAGTTCGAGGCCGGGCGGCAGGGGACGGGGCGGGCCGGTCACGGTCAGGTCGACGGGGAGTCCGGTGTCCCGTACCCGTCCGACCAGCGTTTCCAGCTGGTCCAGGCCGGGTTGCGGGGTCAGCTCCGCCACCGTATCGGCCAGGTCTGCACCTCCGTCCGTCCCCTCGCCCTCGCCGGCCATGGTGAGCAGTCCCATGACGTGGCGCAGCTCGGTCATGGCCGCCCGCCCGCCCGCCTCGACGGCGAGCAGCGCCTCGCCGGCCTGCTCGGGGGAGGTTTTCATGATCTTGCGGGCGGCGCCCGCCTGGATGATCATCACGCTGACGTTGTGCGTGACGACGTCGTGCAGTTCGCGGGCGATCCTGGCGCGCTCATGCTCGACGGCCCGGCGCAGCGCCTCGGCCTGTTCGCGTTCCAGGGCGGAGAGCCGGGTACGGCCCTCGTCGGTTCGGAGTTTCCAGGTACGCAGGCCGATGGCGGCCACGGCCATCGGGACCAGGATCAGCAGGGCGATGTATTCGTTGGGGACGATCGGTGTCACCGAGTTCCCCGAGGTGCCGACCAGGACGACCGACACCGGCAGCGCCGCCAGGGCCGCCACCCGGTACGGGCTGTACACGGCGGCGCTGTAGACGGCGATGACGAACGCGTAGAAGGTCAGCCGCAGGACGCTCTGCGGTGTCGCCAGTGTTGCGGCTGTCACGATGCACAGCACGGCGAGCGGGTAGCGGCGGCGCAGCGCCAGGGCACCCGAGGCGACGAACGCGAGGGTCACCATGAAGGCCATGCCACCGGGGCCGGACGGGCGCGGCACGACGCGCTCCACGCCGGGTGCGATCTCACGCACCACGACGTTATCGGCGTTGTCGATTCCGTAGTAGACGGTGGCGATTCCGAGTGTCAGTGCCACCAGCGCGTCGAACTGCCAGGCGCGCCGGGTGTGCCGCAGCGGTGGACCGCTCGGAAGCCTGGCGTCGCGGACCGTCTGGCGGGCGGCTTCCCGCAGCCGCTCCAGCGTCGTACGTACGTCCATCACCGGTTCATTGTCGCCGCCGCGCGGACCCGCGGTGACCGGGGTGCTCGGCCTGGTGGCGATGACCGCGTGGGCGAGTGCCTGGCGGGCCGGGCGGCTGCGTACGGTCGATGCGCTCGCCGTCGGGCGTACCGCTTCGGCGGGGCGCGGCCGGTGGGCGGCCGCGCCTGGCCGGACGGCTGCCGTTGCCGCAGCCGGTCGCCCTGGGCCTGGCCCGGCCCTTCGCGCGGCCCGCCCGCGCGCTGGCCATGGGCACGGCGATCCTGTTCGGCGCCATCGCCGTCACGTTCACCGTGGGGATGGGCGCCTCGCTCGGCCAGGTGATGAAAGCCAAGGCCCACGACGCCGCCGATGTCGTCGTGCCCGCGCCCTTGCCGGACTTCGGACCCCAAGGCCCTGGCCCCGAGAAGCAGCCCAAGGCCGATCCCGCTGCAGTCGCCGCGGCCATCGAGGCCGCCGCCGGAACCGGGAAGTACTACAGCGCCGCGACGGTACGGGCGACCGTGTCCGGCCTGACCGGCACCATCGACGTGATCGCCTTCACCGGCGGCGCTTCCTGGGGCGGCTACACGATGGTCTCGGGCCGCTGGATCGACAAGCCCGGCGAGGCCGTGGTCCCGACCCCCTTCCTGGCCGCCACCGGCACCCGCATCGGCGACACCGTCACCCTGAACGGCCTGGCCGAGCCGGTCACGGTCCGGATCGTCGGCGAGGTCCTCGACCCCCGCAACGACGGCATGCAGGTCTTCACCGACGCCTCGACCCTCACGGCCGCACATCCCGACCTGACGGAGACGAGCCATCACATCGCGGTCACGTCAGGCACCGACGTCTCCGACTACGTCGACGCGCTGAACAAGGACCTGGCACCGCTGGGGGTCACCGCTCGGGCCGGCGGGCTCGACGCCGGCAGCGACATGGTCGTCACACTCAACGCGCTGTCCGTGATCCTCACGCTGATGCTCGTCGCCGTCGCCGCGCTCGGCGTGCTCAACGGCGTGCTGCTCGATACCCGCGAGCGCGTCCGGGAGCTCGGTGTCCACAAGGCGCTCGGCATGACCCCCCGGCAGACCATCGCGATGGTCCTCACCTCGGTCGTCGTGACCGGACTGGTCGCGGGCACTCTGGGCGTGCCGCTCGGCGTGGCCCTGCACGGCTGGGTCATCCCCGCGATGGGCGACAGCGTGGGGCTCCGCCTCCCCGGTTCCGTCATCGCCGTCTACCACGGGACCGAACTGCTCCCGCTCGCACTCGGCGGCCTGCTCATCGCCACCCTGGGTGCGCTCCTGCCCGCCGGCTGGGCCGCCAGGGCCCGAACCGCCACGGCCCTGCGCACCGAATAGGAGGTCAGGTTCAGAGCTCGTGCCTCCGCCCCCCACCGCAAGGAGCGGTGGGGGCCGGTTGGCTGGTTCCCTCCAACTGGCGCGGGACGCGGGAGTTCCGGATCTAGCGCTGAGGCATTGCGCTGACCAGGCGTGATGCACTGTGTGGCGAGACGTGCCGAGGTCAGTGTCTCGGATTGTCGTGTCTGCCAGGCGCAAATGGAGAGCAGCGTCTCAGTTCATCGTGTCCGTGAGTCTGCGTTTCCAGTACCGGCTGCCGGGGAACCGTCGGCGCCGACGGCTCCCCCTTGTGCTCAACCTTGGACGCAAGAGGGCGCCCGATTCGTGGTCAGTCGGCGGGTTTCTCCCAGACCGAGACATGTTGACGGCTCTCGCTTGTGAAGGCTTCCCGTGTCCATCCGTCCCACCGCTCGCGCAGTCGCAGCCCGGCGAGCTGAGCCATCAGGTCGAGTTCCGACGGCCACACATACCGGAAGGGAATTGATCTGTACTCGCCGCGGCCGTCGACGACCTCGATGTAGTTCGAACTCGTCGCCTGGGTGGCGACGTCGTAGATGTCGAAGGCCCATCGCGTCGGGCTCACGTGGTAGGGCACGACGTTCTGCCCGGCTGGGAGCCTTCGCAGTTCGGGGATCAGGACCTCGATGACGAAGCAGCCTCCGGGTTCCAAGTGAGCCGCCGCGTTGCGAAAACAGGCCACCTGCTCCGCCTGCGTCGTCAGATTCATGATCGTGTTGTAGAGCAGATATGCGACGGAGAACGTTCCGTCCACCCTCGTCGTCGCGAAGTCACCCATCGTGACGCCGATCGCGTCACCGCTCGGCTTGGCACGCAGCCGGGCGACCATCGCTTGCGACAAGTCGATGCCGTGGACCTGGACTCCGCGTTGTGCCAGTGGCAACGCGATGCGCCCCGTCCCGATGCCCAGCTCAAGGGCCCTGCCACCGTCGGTCAGGCCCGCCAGAAAGTCGACCGTCGCGTCGATGACGCCCGGCTCGAACGTCTCCCCTGACGACTCGTCATAGGCCGTCGCAACACACTCGCCGAAGTAACCGTCTTGATCGTCCATCGCCAGACCGTACTGTGGGAGCCCATCGCCGCGCGCGTAAATTTCGCCTGTCATCACAGTGGTGAGGTCCCCCTGCGTCCAGCGTCCGGGGGTGTGTCAATTTAACGGCTGATCTTGGTTGTTGAGGTTCAGTTGCCGGCCGGGGTGAGCCGGCCTTCGAAGGCGATCTGCGGCTCGAAACTGCCTGCGACGTCCCGGGGCACCTTGACCTCGACCGGGCCGACATCGGTCAGCACAGTCTTCGCGCGGGTGCCGTTGCGGCTGTTCCCGTTGTTCTTCCCGGCCGGATCGTGCTTCTCGTAGCCGAGGTGGTCGGTGATCTCGCCCTCCAGGGCGGACTCCAGCACCCGCTTGATCAGCTGCTGCAACAGCCCGCCCTCACCGGTCAGTTGCAAGCCCTCGCTACGGGCCCGGTCGACCAGCATCGCGACGAGCTGTTCATCCGACGCAGCCGCCGGCACCACACCACCGGCCGACTCCTCGACGGGCTCGTGCTCGATCATCGTATCGCTCACTTGGCGTCTCTCCTTGATCAGCAGATCCGCCGTTGATTAGAGACTCCCGAAACCCATCGACAAACGCTGTCGCTGAAAGTGAACGAAGCCATCCGTCTGTGCTCGTAGCGACGGTGCAGGTCACGACATCCGGTGAGGCAGGACATGGTGCGCACGATGACCCAGCGACGACACCCGTGCATGAACGGGTTCCTGACTAGGTGAAACCGGGCATATCCCCACCACTGACTCCGACTGCGAGGAGTGATTCATGAACCGACTCGCCCACGTGATCAACACCACGGACGACGTGCCGGGCAGGATTCTGCACTGGAACTTCTTCATCGGCGGCCACTTGAGCGCCTCGGTGCCCGTACGCCTCGTCGACCGCACGGACGAAGGCCAGCTGGTATGGATGGAGACAGGCGCGCCCATGTGGCGCACGGAGCTCCCTGGAGGCGCACACCTCCGCGACATCGCGCCGGACGACCGACCTGCCACCGGATATCCGGTGGTCCCCGACCGGTGGCCGATGGGCAGCGCCCTCTTCTATCAGCCCACCGACGCGGCATATTCCGTTCTGTGGCTCTTCGGCCGCAGGGGAAAGTTCCGCGGTTGGTACGTGAATCTGGAGCGTCGCGTCCACCACGGCGACGACATCGACATCGCCGACCACGAGCTCGATATCAACGTCGCGCCGGACCGGTCCTGGCAGTGGAAGGACGAGGAGTCCTTCGCCGAGAAGACGGGCCACCCCGTCTACTGGTCGGCCGATGAAGCGGCAGCCATCCGCGCCGAGGGCACCAGAGTCGCCCGGCTCGCCGAGGCCGGAACCTTTCCCTTTGACGGCTCCTGGTGCGACTTCCGGCCGCCGAAGACCTGGACGACACCGCCCCGCCCGCCGGGCCCCCGCCGCTCCGTCCTCTGACTGCCCCTCAACCTGCCTCCCCGATGGGTGCGAGGAGGGACCGGAGGCGGGTCTCGGCCAGGGCGGCGAAATGGCAATGATTGCCCGGAGTCACCTTACGTGATACACAGAGTAATCATATGCACGTGATCACACACCGATTCGATCCGCAGGTCAGGGCGGTCGGACCGGTCAAACGTGCGAGATCCCATGAAAGAGAGGCGCTAAGTCGTCGTACCGGGGGGCATTCATCAGCGAAGATAGAGAGTGACCCATGCCATATGGCAAGGGGCAGTGAACTACCCAACAGGGGCGGTGACTTACATGGTCCTGGCAGCTGACACTGATAAGGGCGGTATCAGCACCATCATCAACGGCATCGCTCCCAAGTGGGGGCCGTTCGGAGCCCTGGGCGACGAAGCCAAGGTGATGATCGAGGTCGTCATGGCCGTTGCCATCCTGCTCTGCTTCGGCATCGCCATCTGGGGAGCAGCCAAGCAGCGTATCGGCGCGACGGCGTTGCGCGACACGTTCAGCGCAGAACAGGGCAAGGGTCTGATCGTTGCCGGTCTGACCGGTGTGTTCATCATTGGATCGCTGGGAACCCTGTTCACCATCGTCTACGGGATGGCCATCTAACCCTCCGCCAGCCTGCCCGGGGAAGGCTGCCGCCGCCCCCGTTCCGCTTCCACCCCATCCGTCCGTCGTGCCCACCGGCAGAGGTTGCGTCTCCCTGATGTCGAGTCACCACACCGCGCCCGCGCGGGAACCAGCACGGCTACCGTCGTACTACGCGGAATCGCACACGGTTGAGGGGGCCTACGCGGCATGAGTCTCGGCGACGACCACGGCTACGGCAGCGACTCGGGCTCAGGCCGTACGGACGATGGATACAGCACGATCGGCGGTACGCGCCAGACCCGTACACGACTCCCCGACGGCGAGGGCGGCGACGGCTACGGCGCATCCCGTCGGCCGGCCCGCAGTTCACGGTCCCTGATCACGGTGATCGGCGTGGCCGTCCTGCTCATCGCGGCTATCGCGTTCGCGAACTTGGGCGGTGGCGGCGACGATGGCGCCTCTTCCGGCGGGAACGGCGGCGACAAGGCGGGCTCGGCGCCCACCGCGGCGACGGGCACGAAGCCGGTGACGGGGAAGAACGGCTCGATCGCGTCGGGGTTCGCACACGATGCTCAGGGTGCGCAGAGCGCGGCAACTAATTACGCCGTAGCACTCGGTTCTGCCGACATGTTCAACGCCGACGCACGCCGGGGAATCCTGCAAGCCACCCACGACCCGGCTGTGGTCGACCAACTCCAGGCCGACATGGACAAGGCGTACTCGGCAAGCCTCTTCACTAATGTCGGGCTGAACGAAGACGGCAGCACGCCCAGTGGACTGACGTTCGTCTCCCGGACCGTGCCTGTGGGCACCAAGGTGACCAAGCAGGCCGGAGACACAGCCACCGTCGAGGTCTGGTGCACAGGCCTTGTCGGGATGGCCGGCCAGGGCTCCACCAAGCCTGTCACCGAGACCTGGTTCACCATCACCGAGAACCTGAAATGGGTCGGGAACGACTGGAAGATCGAGTCGTCGAACCAGACAGAAGGCCCGACGCCGGTCAGCGGCGACAACCGGGCATCGACTGCAGACGACATCGCCGGCGCGGTTGAGCAGTACGGAGGCTTCACCTATGCCCGTTAGCCGTCGCTCCCACGCGATCTCTGTCGCGTCCGTTCTGGGAAGCCTCCCAGCCACGATTGTCCTCTTGGCGTCCCGTGCCACCGCAGCACCGAGCCCGTCTCCGAGCCCGTCTCCGAGTAAGAGCAACAACGCCTGCGACCTCATCGTCGGACTCGCCAAGGACTACTGCGAAAACGGCGACGCAGGTGCCCCCAAAACCACCTCCCCCGACTCCGCCACCAACGCCCTCGACCCCCTCTCCTCCCTCGCCCGCGGCTGCGCCGACGCCGCAGCCTGGATCGTCGGCAAGCTGAGCGAGGCAGTCAAAGGCACCGCGAACGTCGACTTCACCAACCCCAAGTTCCTCCAGCAGTACGCGGTCATCTTCGCCGCCTCCACCGTGCTCACTCTCGTCCTCTGGCTGCTCGCCGTCGCCAAGCGCGCCATCCGTGGCGTTCCGGTGGCCACTGCGATCTCCGAAGCCGTCGGGTTCCTCTGGCTGACCGTCCTCGCGTCCGCGTTCACGCCGCTCATCCTCTACACGGTCGTGTCGGCGACCGACGGGGTCACGGACGTCATCGCGTCGACCTCCGGCGGGCAGACCGATGTCTTCTTCGGTTCGTTCGCCGAGGCGCTGAGCAAGGGCTCCGACATCGGCGGCGGGCCGATCATGCTGATCGTCGTCTCGCTCGTGTCGATCCTTGCCGCGGGCGTGCTCTGGCTGGAGCTCGTGATCCGGGCCGCCCTGCTCTACGTCGGCGCGCTTCTCGGCGTCGTCGTCTACTCGGGGCTCGTCGACAAGAACATGTGGGGCCATGTCCGCCGCTGGGCGGGCATCATGATCGCGGTGATCATGGTGAAGCCGGTCATCGTCATCGTGCTCGGGCTGGCCGGCGCGCTCTCCTCCGACGGGGGACCGAACGCGTTCTCCGCCGTCGTCTCCGGGCTCGCCATCATCCTCCTGGCGATCTTCGCCTCGGCGATGATCTACCGCTTCGTCCCCGGCTTCGGCGACGAGATCCAGGGTGCCCGTACCAACCGCAAGCAGGCCACCGACGGCGCCCAGGCCGCAGCCCTGATCAGCTCCCCTGCCGCCCTCGTCTCCCAGGGCATCAAGACCCACAGCAGCCGAAGCGGCGGCGACAACGGCGGACAGGGCGGCGGCAACGGCGGCAGGCCCGCCAACCCGGTCAGCGGCGGTGTGGCCGCGCACAGCTCCCGCAACACCGGCGGGAGCGGGGTCGGCGGCGGATCTGTCCCCTCCGCCGCACCTCCGCCCCGCAGCGGATCGGGACCCACTTCCGGCACCCCGCACAGCAGCCGCACCAGCCGGGGTGGCGGTACAGGCAGTTCAGGTAACAACAGCACAGGAGGTGGAGGGCGTTGACGACCCAGTCCCATCCGGTCGCGCCCCGCCGTACGTATCTCATCGGCCGGGCCCGGCCGAACGCGATCGTCGGCAAGAACCGCGAGACCGGCGAGATCGCACTGATCATCGTCGGCGCGTTCCTCGGCATGATGAGCGGGCTGATCGTCCCCGTCCTGTCCCTGCGGATCGTGCTGCTCACGGGCTTCCCGCTGCTGGCGCTGGCGATCGTGTACATCCCGTACAAGCACCGCACCTTCTACAAATGGTTCGAAATCAACCGCAGCTTCAAGCGGTCCGTGCGCCGCGGCGCCGCCTACCGCTCCACCGCCATGGAAGCGGGCGTACGGGGCGACGGCCGTGAGGTCGAGGTCGGACCGCCCCCGGGCATCGGCCGGATCAACTGGCTCGCCGCCCCCTTCGGCCCGGACGAGATCGCCGTACTGCTGCACGCCGACCGCCGCACCGTCACCGCGGCGATCGAGATCGAGGGTCCCGGTGTCGGACTCCGCGACAGCGAGGACCAGGAGGCGCTGGTCGACCGGTTCGGCACGCTGCTGAAGCATGTGGCCAACGGCGACGGCTTCGTGACCCGTATTCAGATGCTGGCCCGCACCCTGCCCGCCGACCCCGACGCGCACGCGAAGGACGTCGCCCAGCGCGGCGACAAGGCGGCCCCGGGCTGGCTGCAGGAGTCGTACGACCAGCTCCAGTCGATGGTCTCCACCTCCAGCGAACAGCACCGCGCCTACCTCGTCGCGTGCATGCACTTCAACCGCGAGCTGGCCGCCGAGGCAAACGCCATGGCCCGCGCCGCCCGCCCCCAGGCAGGCCGCAAGCTCGACCGGGACGCCGGGCTCGCCGTCGTCATGGCGCGCGAACTGACCGACATCTGCGCGCGCCTCGCCGAGGCCGACATCCGGGTGCGCCAGCCCCTCGGCCAGAGCCGGCTCGCCTCCCTCGTGCACTCGATGTACGACCCCGACCACCCCATCGACCACATCCAGGCGATGACGAAGCGCAACGCCTGGCCCGCCGAACTGGACGCGGTCGAGCCGACGTACCTGCAGGCCAAGACCCGCGAGTCGACGACACGTGCGCCCTGGTGCCACGCCACGGCGTGGGTGAAGGAATGGCCGATGACGCCCGTCGGCGTCAACTTCCTCGCCCCGCTCCTCGTCCACACCCCGGACGTCATCCGTACGGTCGCGGTCTGCATGGACCTCGAACCGACCGAGATCGCCATCGAGCGGATGCTCACGGAGAAGACGAACGACGAGGCCGAGGCGAGCCGCCAGGCCAAGATGAACCGGACCGTCGACCCGCGCGACATCGCCGCCCACGGCAGGCTCGACCAGCGGGGTGAAGATCTCGCGAGCGGCGCGGCCGGAGTGAACCTCGTGGGGTACATCACCGTGTCTTCGCGATCACCCGAGTCCCTCGCCCGTGACAAGCGGACGATCCGGGCCTCGGCCGGCAAATCGTATCTGAAGCTGGAGTGGTGCGACCGCGAGCACCACCGCGCCTTTGTGAACACCCTGCCGTTCGCCACCGGCATCCGTCGCTAACCGAGAGGGCAGTCACGCCATGCGAGATCCGCTGTCCGCGTTGTCGGATGCCTTCACCTCCTTCCTCTTCGGGAAGGTGGAGACGACCAGACTGCCCGTGCGTACCTCCACCGGCCAGGCCCAGGCGGTGTACCTGCCCACCGCCGCGCCCGGTCTCGGCGACTCCGGCGTGATCATCGGCCGCGAGGTGTACTCCGGCAAGGGGTACATCTACGACCCCTTCCAGCTGTACGGGCAGCAGCTCCCCGCCCCGCACTGGCTGGTGCTCGGCGAGTCGGGCAACGGCAAGTCCGCGCTGGAGAAGACGTACGTGCTCCGTCAGCTCCGCTTCCGCGACCGCCAGGTCGTCGTCCTCGACGCCCAGGGCGAGGACGGCGTCGGCGAGTGGAACCTCATCGCCCAGGAGCTCGGCCTCACCCCCATCCGCCTCGACCCGACCGCAGCCCTGAACGGCGGCATCCGGCTCAACCCGCTGGACCCGTCGATCACCACGACGGGCCAGCTCGCCCTGCTCCGTACGATCATCGAAGTCGCGATGGGCCACGGCCTCGACGAACGGTCGGGCTTCGCGCTGAAGGTCGCGCACGCCTTCGTCAACGAGACGATCAACGACCGGCAACCCGTACTGACCGACATCGTCGAGCAACTGCGCCACCCGGAACCCGAGTCCGCCGAGGCGATGAACGTCGACATAGACGACGTGCGCGCCTGGGGCCTCGACGTCGCCCTCGTCCTGGACCGGCTCGTCGACGGTGACCTGCGCGGCATGTTCGACGGCCCGACCTCCGCCGGCATCGACCTGGACGCGCCCCTGATCGTCTTCGACCTCTCGCACATCGACCGGAACTCGATCGCGATGCCGATCCTGATGGCGATCGTCGGCGTCTGGCTGGAACACACCTGGATCAGGCCCGACCGGAAGAAGCGCATCTTCCTGGTCGAAGAGGCCTGGCACATCATCAATTCACCGTTCGTCGCCCAGCTTTTTCAACGGCTGCTGAAGTTCGGCCGGCGGCTGGGCCTGTCGTTCGTCGCCGTCGTCCACCACCTCAGCGACGTGGTCGACGGGGCCGCGGCACGCGAGGCTGCGGCGATCCTCAAGATGGCGTCGACCCGGACGATCTACGCGCAGAAGGCCGACGAGGCCAGAGCGACCGGGCGCGTCCTCGGCCTGCCCCGCTGGGCGGTCGAGATCATCCCCACCCTCACCCCCGGCATCGCGGTATGGGACGTCAACGGAAACGTACAGGTCGTCAAACACCTGATCACCGAGGCGGAACGCCCCCTGGTCTTCACCGACCGTGCGATGACCGAGTCGTCCGCGGTCGATCCGCTGCCGGAGGACGTACGGGCCGCGGAACTGGAGACCGAACAGCGCGCGGCACGCATCGAGCACCAACAACGGCTGAACGAGTCGTCCGAGTCAACGGTGGCATGACATGGCAGGGCGTACAGAGCAGCAGACCGGTCCGAGCACCGGCGGCATCCCGGACGGTCTGCTGGTCGGCCTGCTGGGCTTCCTGCTCGGGCTGGCCCTCCTGGCCTGGACGGCCACCGGTCTGTCCGGGCTGTTCGCGCACGGCGCGTGGCCGAAGGGCGTCACCTTCACCGAGACGCCGCTCGCCATGCGCCGGCTGGCGGCGGCCCCGCACGACATCCCGGCGGCCTGGCCCGACACACCGGCGGACGAGCTCTCCGGGTACGGGCTGTTCTGGGGCCTGTTCATAGGCGAACTCATGGTGCTCATGGTGCTGACAGTGTTCGTGATGGGCGTGGTGGCACGCTGGCGCGCGGTACGAGCACGTCGACGGGAAGAGCGTCGCGAGGAGCGTTATGAGGAACGCTCCGAGGAGCGCTACGCGAGACACATGGCGCACCCGAGGCGCGAGGAGCCCGCCGGGGTGGAAGTCTCCGCCCCCGCTCCGCTTCCCGCCCCCGCCCCCGCTCCCATGCCCACGGCTCCCCCGGCACCGGCCGAATCCGTCGAGGACCTCGCGCCCCTTCTCCTCGCCCCGGCCGTCCCCTCCCCCCGCACACCTCTCGTCGTCTACGGCCCGGCCGCCACCCGCCGCCCCACGGTCGTCCAGGCCATCCGGGAGGCGGACGGACCCGCCCTCGTCATCACCTCGGACCCCACCGTCTGGGCGGAGACAAAGGACGCCCGCGCCAAACTCGGCCCGGTCCTCGTCTACGACCCCGGCCACCTCTGCGACACCCCGGCCCGCCTCCACTGGTCCCCCACCGCCGGATGCGAACAGCCCGATACGGCAGCCGCCCGCGCCGCCGCGCTCCTCGCCCCGGTCCGGCCGCAGGCCCGCATCGACGCGATGACGGCCGAGACCGCGGAGACCCTGCTCCAGTGCTGGCTGCACGCCGCCGCCATAGACGGCCGCCCGTTCCGCCAGGTCCACCGCTGGGCACTCGGCGGCAACGCCCATGAACCCGTACGCCTGCTCCGTACCCACCCCAAGGCGGCCTCCGGACTCGCCGGCCTGCTGGAGTCCGCGCTCACCGGTCACCCCGAACGCCGGGAGATGGCCCAGGAGCTGACGGTACGGGCGTTCGCCGCACTCTCCTCGGTCCACATCCGCGAGGCCTGCACACCGAACCGGGCCGATTCGCTGGTGCTGGAATCTTTTGCGGGCGAAGGGGGCACGCTCTATGTGGTCGGTGAACCCATCGAGGATCCTCGCTCCGCACCCGGTGCGATGCCGCTGCTCACCGCCCTCGCCTCACACGTGGTCGAGCACGGCCGCCGCATGGCCGCACGGTCAACCGACGGTCGGCTCGACCCACCAATGGCCTTGGTCCTCGACGACGTCGCGGCTGTGGCGCCGCTCCCCCAACTCCCTGAACTGCTGTCGACCGGCCAGGACCAGGGCCTGCCGACGCTCGTCCTGCTCCGCTCGAAGGAACAGGCCCGGGCCCGCTGGTCGTCCCCGCTCCAGTGCCGGGAGGGGCACTAGGAGCTACGTGACGGGTGTCGAGGCTGCCGGAAAAGCCCGGCCGTCCGGGGCGACAGCCGGCCGAGCCGGGTGCTGCACCATCAGAGGGTCGGACGATCTCGTACTCCAGGTCCAGCGCCGTCGGATCGTCCGGCTCGGCGAGGGTCTCCCCGGTCGGTACGAAACCGAACCGGCGGTAGAACGCACTGGCCCGCGGGTTGTTCTCGTGCACATAGAGACGCACCCGTTCGATCCGCGGCTCGCCCAGTGACCACGCCCAGTCGACCCCGGCCCGGAACAACTGGTCGGCCAGACCGCTGCCCCGCGCCTCGGGCCGCACATAGACCCCGACCACATGGGCCTGGTGAACCTTGGCGGGCGCACCGAACCGCAGGTCCCCGTCCGGTCGCTCGATGAGCACGCTGATCGTGCCGGCCCAACTCCCGTCGGGTGCCTCGGCGATGAACTGACGTGTCTCGCCGTCACTGGACTCCGCCCCGCGGGCCGCGCGCCCCTGCCAGAACTCGTCGGGCTGAGCCGCGCCCTGCTCGTACGTCTCCAGGAACGCCACCGGAGCCGCGGGATCCTGCAGGGCGGCGAGCCGGATGTCCTTGACCAGCGCCCATTCCTCGGCACGTACAGGGCGAATCACATAGTCCATACCCCGATCCTGTCCGGCACTCCGTCCTCAAGCAATCGAATTCGTATACCCGTACGGTGCGCCATCTCCTACTGTCTACTCCTGTGACAGACATGAAAGGCCTGCTCGAGGCCTACGACGAGCAGATGCGCGGCGTGCCGCCCCACCCCCCGGCAGGGGTCATCCACGAACAGGACGGACCCCTGATCCGGACCGTCGGCCAATTCCGCGGCTTCATCAGCGCCCCGCGGGACGTGGGCGTGCAGGGCGCCGAACTCGATGAGCTGATCGCCCGTCAGCGTGACTACTTCGCCGCGCGGGGAGAGTCGGTGGAGTGGAAGATTCGGGGCCACGATCGCCCCGCCGACCTCACCGAGCGCCTGCGCGCCGCCGGCTTCGCCCCGGAGGACGAGGAGACCATACTCATCGGCCACGCCAAGGACATGGCGTCACCGCCCGTACTCCCGGACGATGTCGTGCTCCGCCAGGTCACCGAAGCTGCGGACATGCATCGCATTGCGGCGATGGAATCGACGATCTGGGGCGAGGACTTGAGCATGATCGGCGACGACCTGGCGGGCCGGGCGGCGGCTGCCCCGGACGACATCGCCGTCCTGGTCGCCGAAGCTAACGGCGAGCTCGTCTCCGCAGCCTGGCTGGTCTTCAGGCCAGGCACCGAATTCGCCGGTCTGTGGGGCGGCTCCACACTCTCCGCCTGGCGAGGACGCGGCATCTATCGCGCGCTGGTTGCCGCCCGCGCCGAAATCGCGGCAGCCCGCGGAGCCAGTTATCTCCAAGTGGACGCATCCGATGACAGCGCACCGATCCTGCGCCGCCTCGGTTTTCACGCAGTGACCACGACGACCCCGTACGTATGGTCGCCGCCGGCCGGATTGAGCAATGCCCCGTGAACGCAGAAAAGCCCCGCACCAGAGGTGCGGGGCTTTCCCGGAATAATTGTTCGGCGGCGTCCTACTCTCCCACAGGGTCCCCCCTGCAGTAC
>NZ_JBSFYR010000093.1:0-30464 GCF_053599875.1 Streptomyces sp. NPDC005151
GACCGAACAGGACCGGGAACATCATCATCGGGACCCAGGTCGTGACCGGCATGGCCGCGGGAAAGCCCAAGGCCGGGCGAGGCTCGGGGGATCGAGCCTCGCCCGACCGGCGCTTCCGCGTGTGCGGACGTCACCCCGGGGAGGGTGGGTCAGCGCCCGCTGACCCGGCCGTGCAGCAGCAGCGACAGTGCCGAGTGCACATCGTCTATGGGCCGCTCCGGCTGGAACGCCTTCCAGTCCAGGGCCGCCACCAGGACCATGCCGACCAGCGCGGCCGCCGTCAGCGGGATGTCGATCTCCTGGCTGAGCTCACCGTTGCCGACGCCCTCGCGCAGCACGTCCTCGATCACGGCGACCGCCTCCTGACGTACCACCAGGAGGGTCGCCTGCCAGGCGCGGTTGGTGCGCCACAACTCGGCGACGTACAGCTGGGTGAAGGCCGGATAGCGGTCGATGAAGGCCAGACCGGCCCTGATCATCGCGTCCAGGGCCTCGACCCGGGTACCGCCGCGCTCCGCCGTCTCCTCGGCCGCGGACCGCAGCGAAGCGGTCAGCAGCCCGACGCCGTGCCGCAGCAGTTCCTCGAAGAGCTCGGTCTTGCTCTTGAAGTTGTAGTAGACCGTGCCCTTGGCGACCCCGGCGCGCTCGGCGATCTCGTCGACCGTGGTCGCCGAGAAGCCCTGCTCGGCGATGAGAGTGACGGCCGCCTCGTAGAGCTTCTGCCGGGTGGCCTGGCGGCGCGTGCTGCTACTGCTTTCCATGCGCTTGATTCTCACAGGTCCGGGCGCGCTCACAGGCTCAGTTCCGGATGCAGCCGGTCCAGCGTCCACACCTGCTTGCGCCGGGCGGATAGCGCGGTCAGGGCCAGCGCCCCCGCAGTGAACGCCAGCAGCACCGCGCAGCCCTGCCAGACCGGGCCCAGCCCGCCGCCCGTGATCAGCCGGCGCAGGCTCTCGACGATGTAACTCATCGGCAGGTACGGGTGGATCGCACCGAAGAAGCCGGGACTGGTCTGGACGGGGTACGTGCCCCCGGCCGAGGTCAGCTGCAGCATCAGCACCGCGAGCACGAGGATCCGCCCCGCCGCACCGAACCGGGCGTTCAGCCACTGCACGATCGCACCGAAGCAGCAGGTCACGAGCGTGAGGAAGCCGATCGTCCCGGCGGCATGGGCCGTCTGCAGCCCCAGCCCCCAGTGCAGTACGGACATCAGGGCGGCCACCTGCAGCAGACCGATCGCGGCCACCGGCAGCCACCCGGCGAAGGCAATACGCCAGGCGGAGGCCCCCGCGGCGAGCGCCCGCCGGTTGAGCGGCTGGATCAGCATGTACGCCACCATCGCGCCGACCCAGAGGGAGAGCGGAATGAAGTAGGGCGCGAATCCGGTGCCGTAGTTGGGGGCCCGGTGCAGCGACTGGGAGGCGAGCTTGACCGGATCGGCCATGACGTCGGTGCGCCGGTCGCGGTCCTGCTTGTCGTAGTCCGGGATCTTGCCGACGCCGTCGTTCAGCCCCTGGGCGAGCGTGGCGGAACCGTCGTTCAGCCGGATCAGCCCGCCGTCCAGGTCGGTTGCGCCCGTCTTCAGCCTGCCGACGGCGGTGTTCAGATCGGCGGATCCGGTCTTGGCCGTGGCGAGACCCGTGTGCAGTTCGTCCGCGCCCCTGGCGACCTTGTGGGCGCCGGTGTTGAGCGCGTTGATCTTCGCGACGGCGGACTTCAGGTCCTCGTCCAGGTGCGGGGAGCGCTCGGCGAGGGCGTCGGCCTGCTTCTGCAGAGTGGTGAGCTGCCCGCGCAGCTTCTTCAGGTCCCCGTTCTGGTCCTTCACCAGGACGTTCACATCGTCGGCGACCTTCGCGACATCGGCGGCCGCGGTCGTGGCGCGCTTCAGCGGGGGACAGACGGTGGGATCGGGGGACAGCTGCTCCGTGCAGCGGGTGCGGTAGACGTCGGCCAGATCGTCGGAGGCCTGGTGGGCGGCGGTCGCCGCGGTGGGCGCCGCCTTCACCAGCACGTCGAGGTTGTCCCGTACGGTCTGCGAGGAATCGGCGACCAGCAGGGCGGTGTCACCGATCGACTTGCCGTTGTCCTTCAGAAACGGGCGGACGTCGGCAGCCACGCCGTTGACCTTGTCGGCGAGGAGCTGGGTGCCGTCGGCGACCTGCCGGGAGCCGGTTTCGAGGTCTCCCGCGCCCTTGTTCAGCTTGACGATCCCGCTCTCCAGGCGCCCGCTGCCCGCCTTGGCGTCCTTCAGCCCGTCCGCGAGGTCCTTCGAGCCCTTCTTGGCCTTGCCGATCCCGCCCTTCAGATCGTCGGCGCCCTTGGCCGCCTCGGCCGTCGCGTCGTGGAGGTCGGAGAAGGAGATGAAGATCCGGTCCAGGAAGCCACGCGAGGCGTTGGTCGAGGCGGCGGTGCGGACCTCGGAGAACACCGTCCGGGAGATCTGCCCGACGATGTAGTTGTTGGCGTCGTTCGTCCGGACCTGGAGAGCACCGGTCTCGGGGGAGTCACCCGAACTGGACGCGATCCGCTTGCTGAAATCCGACGGCATGGTCAGCGAGAGGTAGTACGTACCGTCCTCGACGCCCCGGCCGGCCTCGGCGGAGCTCACCTCGTGCCACTCGAAGACCTTGGAGTCGAGCAGCTCGGCGGTGATCTCGTCACCCGCCTCGACGCGCTTGCCGGCCGCGGTGGCGCCCTTGTCGTTGTTGACCAGCGCGACGGGGATCTTGTCGAGGCGGCTGTACGGGTCCCAGAAGGACCACAGGTACAGGGCGCCGTAGAGCAGGGGCAGCAGCACGAGCGCGACGAGTGCGGCGCGGGGCAGCTTCCCCCTGCCGAAACGCTTCAGCTCAAGCGCGGCCAGTCTCGGCGATCGCATCGGCCGTCCCCTCCTCGGTCGCCGTCGCCTCAGGGGCGTCGGTGGTCTCTGCGGTGTCGGTGGTGTCCGTGGCCCCGGCGCTGTCCGTACGCACGGTGAGCGCACCCTCGGGGGCCTGGCTGCAGACGGCGATCACGGTCGTCCCGCCGGCGGCGACGGAGCGCAGCATCTCCCAGGCCTCGGCGCGTTCGGCGTCGGAGAGCTTGAGATCGGTGTCGTCCACGGCGAGCAGCCGCGGGTGGCCGATCAGCGCGAGGGCGACGGACAGCCGCAGCGCCTCCAGCCGTTCCAGATCGCGTACGGAGGTCCGCTCGGCCTTGGGCAGGGTCGTGAGGTCGAGTCCGGCGGCGTCCAGCGCGGCGTCGATCCGGGCCCGGGCCGTGGCGGCGCGCTCGGCGCGCGGGCGGAGCAGGGCACGCAGCGAGCCGTCGAAGCGGCGCTGCAGGAGGGCCCGCTCGCGCAGGTGCTCGGAGACGGTGAGGGCCGGGTCGAGCTCGCTGACCCCGGGGACCGGGCCGAGGGCGCTGATCCTGCGTACGGCGGCCATCTGGCGCGGCAGGCCCAGACCGCCGATCTCCGCACGGCCCTCGGAGGGACGCATCCGGCCGGTGAGGGCGAGCAGCAGACAGGTGCGGCCGGAGCCGGACGGGCCCTCGATCGCGACCAGTGCGCCGGGCCCGGCGTCGATCCGCACGCTCCGGAAGGCCCAGCCGCGCGGTCCTTTGAGCCCGAAGTCCTCGGCGGTGACAGCTGCCCCGTGCGGGCTGTCCACAGACTCTCCTTTTTTAGACTGACCAGTCAGTGCAAAAAAAATAGCCCGAACTCGCGATCGAAGCAAAAGTGCAGGTCAGGGGCTGATCGGGGCCGATTGTCAGAGGTGCCCCTCACGATGGATACATACGGCCACGGAGCCGTCACACGACGACAGGAGGTTCGTCATGGCCAACTCGTCCGCAGCAGCCGCCTCTCGGCGCCGCGCAGGCGGCCCTGCCCCCTCACCGACCGGCCCCGCCCCGTTCTCTCCATCGAGCGGTCCGGCGAACGACGTCCACCCCGTGCTGCGCCGCGCCACGGCGCCGCCCGCAGCCCTCGATCTGCTCGCTCAGGCCCGTATCGGCCTCGACGAGGCCGCCGTGCTCACCGTGCCGAACGAGCGCTATGCCACCGCCCACCTCGCCGCCCTGCGCACTGCTGCCGCCGTGCTCGCCGCACGGGGGCGGCCCGAGACCACCAGGCGGCGGCGGGAAAGGATCCGCAGCGCCTGGGAGGTCCTCCCGGAGATCGCCCCGGAGCTCACCGAATGGAGCGCCCTGTTCGCCTCCGGGGCCCGCCGCCGGGCCCGCGCGGAAGCGGGTATACCGGGGGCGGCCAGCAGCCGTGACGCCGACGATCTGCTGCGCGACGCAGCCATGTTCCTGCGCCTCGTCGAGCGGCTGCTGGTGCTCCGGCCGACACTCCCACAGGCCCGGAAGGAGCGGCCCGACGCGGGATGACGGCGGCGGTGGCCCGAGGCAATAGGGTGGACAGCACCTGCATCACCTGCACTGTTCACGCTCCGCCGTCAGCGGCGGCACCGTGCCGAGGAGTCATCTGCCGTGTCGGACCAGCTGCGCCCCCGCGCCTCCCTCCGTACCGCCGTGGTCTGGGAGGTCCTGAAGGACGCCCTCGACCGCCAGGTCAAGGTGACCGGCCGGGACGCCCTGGACGTCCTGGACACCGGCGGCGGCACCGGCAACTTCGCGGTGCCGGTCGCCCGGCTCGGCCACAAGGTCACCGTCGTCGACCCCAGCCCCAACGCGCTCTTCGCGCTGGAGCGCCGCGCCGCCGAGGCCGGGGTCGCCGACCGTGTCCGCGGCGTCCAGGGCGACATCCTCGGTCTGTTCGAGGTGGTCGAGCGCGGTGGGTACGACGCGGTGCTCTGCCACGGAGTCCTGGAGTACGTCGACGACCCCGCCGAGGGCGTACGGAGCGCGGTCGACGCACTCCGCCCGTCCGGTGAACTCAGCCTGCTCGCCGCCGGACTCGGCGGCGCCGTCCTGGCCCGGGCGCTCGCCGGGCACTTCACCGAGGCACGGCGGGCGCTCACCGACCCGGCGGGCCGCTGGGGCGAGGGTGACCCGGTGCCCCGGCGGTACACCGCGGAGCAGCTCACCGAGCTGGTCTCCGCAGCGGGCGTCGAGGTCGGCGCGGTCCACGGTGTACGGGTCTTCGCCGACCTCGTACCGGGCGTCCTGGTGGACACCGAACCCGGTGCGATGGATGCACTGCTCAAGCTGGAGAGCGCCGTCGCGGAACTGCCGGCCTTCCACTCGGTCGCGACCCAGCTGCACGTTCTGGGCACCAAGGGCGCTGAGGGGCGGCCGCAGCGCGGCTGATCAGCAACGCAGCTGCAGACGGAGTACGCCCCAGGACGCCCGATCGGGGGCCGCGCCACGTATGATCGGGGGACACCATCCGGCATGACGGATCGGAGGTTGGGGAATCTACGCCTCAGCAGCTGAGCCGTCGTGGCGGCCCGGACTGGCTGATTGGCGATGCGGGCGGGTTTCACGGGGGTGATTCCCTGCCTATCCTGGAAGGGCCGCATACCGGCCGCCCCCCGCGGCCGACGACGAGGAGGACTCCGTGCCGCTCTCGGAGCACGAGCAGCGAATGCTCGAGCAGATGGAGCGAGCGCTGTACGCCGAAGATCCCAAGTTCGCGACAGCGCTCGAGGGAAGCGGGCTGCGTACGTACACCCGACGACGGGTCTACCAGGCGGTCGCAGGCTTCGTGGTGGGTATCGCGCTCCTCATGGCCGGAATGGTCGCCCAGCAGATCTGGATCAGCGTGGTGGGATTCCTCGTCATGCTGGGCTGCGCGGTCCTTGCGGTCACAGGTTGGCGCAAGGCGCCCAAGCCCGGCGAGCACCAGGCAGCCGGCGGCGGGAGCGAGCGCCGACAGCCCAAGCAACGCCGAACGGTGATGAACCGGATCGAGCAGCGGTGGCAGCGACGCCGCGACGAGCAGGGTCAGTAACGCTTCGGAAAACCGATGGGTGAGGGGGCGGCCGCAGAAATGCGGCCGCCCCCTCACCCATGTCCGCACCGGTGCTGTGACCGCTCACGGGGTGTCCTCGAACGCCGGACGGCCCGCGGCCGCCGGACGGGCTTGCGCAATCAAGCCCGTCGAAGGGATCCCCCTCATGACCTTGAGGCCCTTGAGGCCCTTGAGGCTATGGGGGGCTCCAGGACACGGCGCAGTCGGAGGCCGCGCGCCATGCCTCAGCTCTGCTGCCGGGACGGCCACCGCGGCCAACCGCCCCACCGCGCAGCCCACCTGCCGGTGAAAGCCGATCGGCGTTCCGAGAGCGCGTCCATCACCCGAATGGCCGAGCGCGGTGCCACGACCGCCCGGATCCGGGTGAAGCGGTCGGCGGAGATCCGCAAGCTGTTCCGTACCGTCTCCACGTCCTCGGCGAACCCGGCGCCCGCCCGGGGCTGCGGGGCGTAGAGCACCTGCTCCACCGCCCCCGCCACCCGGTGCACCGCGGCCGCCGCCTCCGTGTCGAGCCGCCCCAGCCGGACCACCCGGGCCGCCGTCTTCCGCGGGGTCTGTGAGTCGTCCGGCTCGACGCCGTGGTCCCACGCCGAATCGTTGATCTCCAGCCAGGCCGCCAGCGTTCTGGCCGTCACATCGGCCGGCGTGCGCCCGGCGGACGACGCCAGCCTCCGCTTACGCACCCGTACCCGCCACAGCATCGGCAGCAACGGCAGCGTGACGACCACCAGCGCGGCCAAAGCCACCCAGACAACGGTGCTCGTCGGGGTCCCCGAGTCCGTCGGACCCGCGGCGGCCGGCGCCACCGCGTTGCCGCAATCGCCCAGCTTGCGCAGCTGCGCCGCGCAGGTCTCCGAGGCGGAGGGTGCGGCGGACGGCGCCGCCGAGGCGCCCCGCTCCGGCAGGCTCGGGTCGGCTGCGCCGCCCGCCGGGGCGTCCGGCCGCGTATAGCCGGGCGCGTTGCCACGCGTCGGGGTCGGCTCGAACCGGGTCCATCCGACGCCCTCGAAATACAGCTCGGGCCAGGCGTGCGCATCGCGCAGCCCCACCGACACCGCACCGCTCGACTTCACGGTGCCGGGAGTGAAGCCCACCGCGACGCGGGCCGGAATGCCCAGCGTCCGCGCCATCGCGGCCATCGTGAACGAGAAGTGGACGCAGAAGCCCCTCTTGTCCTTGAGGAACCGGCCGATCGCGGCCGAGCCGGTGCCGGAGGTCACCGTGGTGTCGTAGCTGAAGCCGCCCTCCGAGGCGAAGTAGTTCTGCAGCTTCACCGCTCGCTCGTAGTTGTTGGCGGCGCCCTTCGTCAGCCGGTCCGCCGTCTTCTTGACCACCTCCGGCAGCGAGCCCGGCACCTTGGTGTACTCCCGCAGCACCTCGGAGGGCGCGTCGGGAGCCGCGGCGAGCTGGTCCGCGGTCGGCTGCACGACCAGACTCGACACCTCGTAACGCGCACCGCTGGTCGTCTGGCCGCGGTCGCCGACGAGGGTGCGTCCCGCGGGTTCGTACCGCCAGCGACCGCCGATTCTCACCTCGGTCGCGGGGTAGGGGAGCGGCAGATAGCTCTGCTGGTAGGAGCGGGAGGAGGAGATGTTCGACCGGATCTCCGTGACAGCGACATCCGGACTCAGGCCGTCCGGCCCCGGGATCCGCTTCGGCACGTCCTTCAGGCTGCGCCGGGAGGCCCGCCAATCGCTCCCGTTGAACTGGTCCAGGGCCAGGATCCGCAGATAGAAGTCCTGCGGGTTCCGGGAATTGGTGCGGTACGACATCACCTCCCGGTTCTCGGGCTGGTTCAGATTGTTCTGCAGCGAGACCAGCGGGTTCACCGCGGAGATCGTGCCGCCGCCACCGCCCTTGCCGTTCCCGCTGCCGGTCCCCGCGAGGAACCCGCCGTCGAGAGCGGGCAGGGCTGCCGGTACGGCCAGCGCGATGCCCAGCGCCAGCGCACCGATCCGCCGTCCGGTGCGGACCGGGGCGAGCGCCCGGCCGCCCGACACGTCGAGGCCGGCCGCCCCACCGCTCGGTGACCGTCCCGCGCCGCCGAAGACCCGCCCCCACTGGGAGATCCGGTCCCGGCCCTCGGCCAGCAGGAGCAGCAGATAGCCGCAGGCGGCGAGCAGGAACCAGAGCCAGCCCGCGCCGCCGCCGCCGGACAGTCCCGCGGCGACCGAGTAGAGCGCCAGGAGCGGCAGCCCGGCCGGGGCCGCGCTGCGGAACGTCACCGCGAGGGTGTCCACGGCCAGACCGATCAGCAGTACACCGCCGACCAGCATCAGCCGGATGCCCGCCGTCGCGGGCGCCGGGATGGCGTACTGCCCCACGTCGTCCGCGCCCGCCCGCAGCAGGTCCGCCAGGTGCCGTACGGCCTCGGGGCCCGGCAGGAAGCCGGCCACGGCCTGCTCCCGTGCGAACACCGCGGTCAGCAGCACCAGGGTGACCAGGAACTGTGCCGTGACGATCAGCAGCCGCGGCAGCGGCACCCGGCGGGCGAGCGCGCCCACCCCGCTCTGGATCGCCAGCAGGACCGCGGCCTGCAGGATCCATCCGGCCGGGTCGACCAGCGGCAGCATCGAACCCGCCGCCAACAGCGTCGCCGCAAAGGCGCACAGCGCCAGCCGACCGCGACCGCTCATAACCATCCCCTCATGACCATCCACCGGTGAAACCTGTCGTGCCGCCCGGTGCGCCGCCCGACAGCGCGGACTGCGTCACGGAGCTCTGCTGCCCCGCCTGCTGCCACAGCCGGGCGAGATCCGCCCCCGGCCCCACCGCGACCGCTGACCAGCCCGACTCGCGCAGCAGTCGCAGGCGCTCCTCGGACACCGTGAGCTCCGCGTCGGACGCGCTGCCGTGCATCCAGGCCGTACTGTCCAGGACGAACGCGACGGCGCCGCCGCTGCGCTGCCGCATTCGGGCGGCCACCGCCGTCTGCTCGTCGTCCAGATCGCCGAGGAACGCGACCAGCAGCCCTTCGTTGCCGCCGCGCAGTACGTCGTACGCGCGCGACAGACCGCCTCCGTCGGAGTGGTCGACAACCGCGAGGGTGTCCATCATCAGTCCCGCGGAGTCGGCGGACTCCTGGGTCGATCCGGCGAAGCCGCCCTCGCCCTCACCCGGCACCGAACTGCCGTCGTCGGTCAGCAGCCGCACCGCGAAGCCCCGCTCCAGCATGTGCACCAGCGCGGACGCCGCCCCCGACACCGCCCACTCGAAGGGCGAGTCGGGCCCGGTCCCCTGATAGGCGATCCGCCGGGTGTCCAGCAGCACCGTGCACCTGGCACGCTGGGGCTGCTCCTCGCGGCGCACCATCAGCTCGCCGTAGCGCGCGGTGGAGCGCCAATGGACCCGGCGCAGGTCGTCGCCGTGCCGGTAGCCGCGCGGAATCACGTCGTCCTCACCGGCCAGGGCGAGTGAGCGCTGCCGCCCCTCGCCGTACCCGGACGCCTCGCCCGACAGCCGCACCGGCGGCAGCGGCTGGGTCCGCGGGACGACGACCAGGGTGTCGTACGCACTGAACGAACGGGTCAGCTCGCACATCCCGAACGGATCGCTCAGCCGCAGCTGCAGCGGCCCGAGCGGATACCGCCCGCGCAGATCCGACCGGACCCGGTAGGACACCTCGCGCCGGCCGCCCGCCTCCACCCGGTCCAGGACGAACCGGGGGCGCGGCCCGAGCACATAGGGCACCCGGTCCTGCAGCATCAGCAGCCCGGTGGGCAGCCGGGACACGTTCTCCATCCGCAGATGCACCCGTGCCTCGGTGCCCGCGGGCACTCGGGACGGGGAGAGCCGCCGGGTGCCCGCGACCCGGTAGCGGGTGCGGAGGAGCACCGTCACACAGACCAGCGGGAGCACGGTGAGGAGCAGCCCGACACGCAGCAGATCACCCTGGCCCAGCACATACGCGCAGATCGCGGCCGCGATTCCGGCAGCGAGGAAGGACCGCCCACGCGTGGTCAGCCCGCCCAGCGCGGCCCGCAGACCGCCTTTGCCGTCGCCGTCCTCCATCGAGGCGGACCCCCCGGCTGCCATCACGCCCGCCGTGCGCCGGGCGGCTGCTGCCGGCCGTACACCGGCCGTCCCGGCGGGTGCTGCGGCGCCGGGACCGACGTACCGCCGGCCGCGGTCGGCACCGGCGTCTGCTGGATGATGTCCAGCACGACCTGCTCCGCGGTGCGGCGGTTCAGCTGGGCCTGCGCGGTCGGCAGCAATCGGTGCGCGAGGACCGGGACGGCCAGCGCCTGCACATCGTCCGGCAGACAGTAGTCCCGCCCGGTCAGCGCCGCGGACGCCTTGGCGGCTCGCAGCAGATGCAGAGTGGCGCGCGGCGAGGCGCCGAGTCTGAGATCCGGGTGGCTGCGGGTCGCGCCGACCAGCTCCACCGCGTACCGCCGCACCGACTCGGCCACATGGACCGTCCGCACGGCCTCGATCAGCTTCACGATGTCGTGGGCGTGCGCCACCGGCTGCAGATCGTCGAGCGGCGAGATCCCGCCGTGCACATTGAGCATCTGCAGTTCGGCCTCCGCGCTGGGGTAGCCGATCGACACCCGGGCCATGAACCGGTCGCGCTGGGCCTCGGGCAGCGGATAGGTGCCCTCCATCTCGACCGGGTTCTGGGTGGCCACCACCATGAACGGGTCCGGCAGTTCGTAACTGTGCCCGTCGATGGTGACCTGGCGCTCCTCCATCGACTCCAGCAGAGCGGACTGGGTCTTCGGCGAGGCGCGGTTGATCTCGTCGCCGATCACGATCTGGGCGAAGATCGCGCCCGGCTTGAATTCGAAGTCGCGCCGCTGCTGGTCGAAGATCGACACGCCGGTGATGTCCGAAGGCAGCAGGTCCGGCGTGAACTGGATGCGCCGCACCGAGCAGTCGATCGACCGCGCGAGCGCCTTGGCCAGCATCGTCTTGCCGACCCCGGGGACGTCCTCGATGAGGAGATGCCCCTCCGCGAGCAGCACGGCCAGCGAAAGCCGTACGACCTCAGGCTTGCCTTCGATCACACTCTCCACCGACCTGCGCACCCGCTCCGCTGTGGCGGTCAGATCTGTGAGGCTCGCTCGATCGTCATAGGTCGTCACCCGGCCCTCCTCGGCCCTGCCCCGCGCTCTCAAGGAGCAGGGGATACCCCATTCACGGGCCGATGCGCTGTAGTCGGCCCGGCCCACCCCGATGTACGGACACCCTCCGGACAGGTCCGGTGGGGTGTCACACCCGCATTCTTGTTGCCGTTACCGCTTCGTGTCACTCGCCTGTGGACAAGTGGATGCGAAATGTCAGGGCCCGGGCCCTTTTCGGTACCCGCCGGACGTGCAATCAGGGTCAGGCGACGGGAAGGATCTCGCGGAGCAAGCCGCTGGTCACGTCGAAGACGAAGCCGCGGACGTCGTCGGTGTGCAGCAGGAACGGCGAGGTGCGGACGCGCTGCATGGACTGCCGTACGTCCTGATCCGCGTCCTTGTACGCCTCGACGGCCCAGACCGGGCGCTGGCCGACCTCCACCTCCAGCTCCTGCCGGAACTCCTCGGTGATCGATTCGAGGCCGCAGTTGGTGTGGTGGATGAGTATGACGCTGCGGGTGCCGAGGGCTCGCTGGCTGATGGTGAGTGAGCGGATCACGTCGTCGGTGACCACGCCGCCCGCGTTGCGGATGGTGTGGCAGTCGCCGAGCGCCAGGCCGAGCGCGTCGTGCAGGTCGAGCCGGGCGTCCATGCAGGCGACCACGGCGACCTGCAGCACCGGCCGCGCGTCCATGCCGGGGTCGTCGAACTCGGCCGCGTAACGGATGTTCGCCTCGACCAGGCGGTCGGTGACGGTCCCGACGGTACGGGCCTGACCGGCAGCGGATGCGGAGAGCTCGGCGTGGGGGTGCGGGGGAGTCGACATGGATACGACGTTAGCTCGCACAGTTCGCTCCGGCGTGCTGTGAGAGCGGACAAAGAACGTCAACGAGGCTTGTTGTGAGGTAACCCACAAGCCTCACAACGAATCGCTCGACCGGGTGACGGAGAGGACGGGGCGACGCGCTGCCCCGTTGATTGATCGGGAATCGATCGAATGGCAGGGTGGACTAAAGTGACCGGCAAGTTACCGACACCCTGCACATTCCGAAGATTTCCCCTGTGTGCGCGGCGTACGTACGGCCCGGCCCTCTCCCGCTCGCCGGTCGGCTGACGCCACTTCCCCGGCGCCGGTGGACCTCCCCTTCCGAGCGGGCGGGGACCAGGCCGTACGTGCAGCCACACGGGACCTGAGCCTGAGAGGGCGCATGAGCCAGACCCGACACGTCCCGGTGATGCTCCAGCGATGCCTGGACCTGTTGGCCCCGGCTCTGGAAGCGCCGGGCCCGCAGCAGCCCGTGGTCGTCGACTGCACCCTCGGCCTCGGCGGCCACAGCGAGGCGCTGCTCGCCGCCTTCCCGTCCGCCCGGCTGATCGCGCTGGACCGGGACAAGGAAGCACTGCGGCTCTCCGGCGAGCGGCTCGCCCCGTACGGCGACCGGGCCACACTGGTGCACGCCGTCTACGACGAACTGCCCGAGGTGCTCGCCCGGCTCGGCATCCCCAAGGTCCAGGGCATCCTGTTCGATCTCGGTGTCTCCTCCATGCAGCTGGACGAGGCCGACCGCGGATTCGCGTACGCCCAGGACGCCCCGCTCGACATGCGGATGGACCAGACGACCGGCATCGGCGCGGCCGAGGTGCTCAACACCTACCCGCCCGGCGAGCTCGTCCGGATCCTGCGTGCGTACGGCGAGGAGAAGCAGGCCAAGCGGATCGTCTCCGCGATCGTGCGCGAGCGCGAGAAGGAGCCGTTCAGCAACAGCGCCCGGCTCGTCGAACTGATCCGGGACTCGCTGCCGCAGGCCGCCAAGCGCACCGGCGGCAACCCGGCCAAGCGCACCTTCCAGGCGCTGCGCATCGAGGTCAACGGCGAGCTCACCGTCCTGGAGCGGGCGATCCCGGCCGCGGTGCAGTCCCTCGCCGTCGGTGGCCGGATCGCCGTTCTCTCCTACCACTCGCTGGAGGACCGGCTGGTCAAGCAGGTGTTTGCGGCGGGCGCCGCCAACACGGCGCCGCCCGGACTGCCCGTCGTCCCCGAGCGTTACCAGCCCCGGCTCAAGCTGCTGACCCGCGGCGCGGAACTGCCCACGGAGGAGGAGGTCGCCGAGAACCGGCGAGCCGCCCCCGCCCGGCTGCGCGGCGCCCAGCGGATCCGCGAGGAGGAGCGGTGAGCGCGGCCGGTCCGGCCGGCACGGCACCGGGAGAGCCCGAGGTGGCGCGGTGAGCGGACCGGCCGGACAGCTGAAGGGGCGGGCCGCGCGGCTCGCCCGGCTGATGCCCTCCGGGCCCAGCAACGCGGCCCGTACGCCCTTCATCCTGCTGGTCGTGCTGCTCCTCGGCGGCGGACTGATCACTCTGCTGCTGCTGAACTCCGCGCTCAACGAAGGTTCGTTCAGGCTGAGCGAACTGAAGAAGCGGACCACCGAGCTCACCGACGAGCAGCAGGCGCTCCAGCACGACGTCGATGGGTACTCGAAGCCCGACGCACTGGAGCGCCGCGCCCGCGAACTGGGCATGGTGCCCGGCGGCAGCCCCGCCTTCCTCGAACCCGACGGCACGGTCCGCGGTGTTCCCTCCGAGGCCACCGCCCCGCCGACCCCCGCAGCCCCCCGGCAGACCCAGCAGGCGGCTCCGCCGCCGCCCGCCGCCTCGCCCACGTCCGCAGCGTCGGTCACCGGCTCGCCGTCGGCGCCGCCCGTGACGAAGCCCAGCACCTCGGCAGCCCCGCCCGCGACGAAGCCCAGCTCCTTCGCAGCCCCGCCCGCGCAGCCGCGTACCCCGGCAAACCAGTCCTCGACGAGCCCCGGCAGGTGACGCAGTGCCCTCCAAGGAACCACCGCGCCGCCGGGTCCCCGGCCCCGCGCGTCCCCGCAGCGCCGCAGCCGGCTCCGGCCGCCCCCGGCCCGCCGCCCGCCGCCCGTCGTCCGCCGCAGCCGCGCCCCGCGCAAGGGGTCGCCGCGCTCCGCGCAAGGGATCGGCGCGCCCGCTGCGGCTGGGCAACCCGCGCCCCCGGCTCCGCCTGGTCGGCCTGGCGCTGACGCTCGTCATGCTGGCCTTCGTCGTGCGGCTCCTGCAGGTGCAGGCCGTCGATGCCAGTACGTACGCGGCCAAGGCCGACAAGAACCGCTACCTCGAGTACACGGTCGCCGCCGAGCGCGGTGAGATCACCGACCGCAGCGGGATCGCCCTGGCCACCAGCGTCGACGCGTACAACATCACCGCCGACCCCAAGATGTTCACACCCGAGGACAGCAAGGCCCCGGACGCACCGGAGCAGGCCGCGGCCCTCCTCGCACCCATCCTCGGCGTCGAGGCAGAGGAGCTGACGAAGAAGCTGTCGAAGCCGAAGAGCCGGTACGTGGTGCTGGCCCGCCGCCAGACCCCGCAGGTCTGGAAGCAGATCAAGGACCTCAAGTCCGTTTTCGCCGAGAAGGCGGAGAAGGACAGGGCGAACGGCGGCACCGGGGCCAATGTGCTGGCCGGTGTCTTCCAGGAGACGACCACCAAGCGGGTCTACCCCAATGGCGGGCTCGCCGCCGGGATACTGGGTTACGTCAATGCCGAGGGCAAGGGTGCGGGCGGCCTCGAGTCACAGCTGGACAAGGAGCTCGCGGGCGAGGACGGCAAGATCAAGTACGCCCAGTCCGGCGGCCGCCGGGTGCCCACCGCGGGCACCAGCGAGGTCCCGGCGGTCGCGGGTTCCGACATCGAGCTGACCATCGACCGGGACATCCAGTGGGCCGCGCAGAAGGCCATCTCGGACCAGGTGAAGAAGTCCAGGGCGGACCGCGGCTATGTGATCGTGCAGAACGCGAAGACCGGCGAGGTCCTCGCCATGGCCAACGCCCCGGGATTCGACCCCAACGACCTCTCGCAGGCCGACGCGGCGTCGCTGGGCAACGCGGCGCTGCAGGACGTGTACGAACCGGGCTCCACCAGCAAGGTCATGTCCATGGCCGCCGTGCTGGAGGAGGGGGTGGCCACCCCCGGCACCCATGTCACCGTCCCCAACCGGCTGCACCGTGGCGACCGGCTCTTCAAGGACGACATCGACCACGCCACCTGGTACCTGACGCTCAACGGCGTACTCGCTAAGTCCAGCAACATCGGCACCATCCTGGCCACCGGGCAGCTCGGCAGGACCCAGCCGAAGGCCAACAAGGTCCTCTACTCGTATCTGCGCAAATTCGGCATCGGCCGCCCGACCGGGCTGAACTACCCGGGCGAGACCCCCGGCATCCTCGCCAAGCCGCAGGACTGGTCGACCTCGCAGCAGTACACGATCCCGTTCGGCCAGGGACTCTCGCTCAACGCCATGCAGGCCGCCTCGGTCTACTCGACGATCGCCAACGGCGGCGTCCGGGTCCAGCCCACCCTGATCCGCGCAACCAAGGGCGCGGACGGCCGCTTCACCCCCGCTGCCGCCCCCGAACAGACCCGGGTGATCAGCAAGAAGACCGCGAAATCACTCGCGGGCATGCTGGAGTCGGTGGTCGGTGACGAGGAGGGCACCGGCACCAGGGCCCGCATCCCCGGATACCGGGTCGCGGGCAAGACCGGCACGGCCAACCGGGTCGACCCGGTCCGCGGCGGCTACCACGGCTACACCGCGTCCTTCGCGGGCTTCGCGCCCGCCGACGACCCGCAGATCACCGTCTACTGCGCGATCCAGAACCCCACCAAGGGAAGCTACTTCGGCGGTCAGATCTGCGGTCCCATCTACAAGCAGGTCATGGAGTTCGCGCTGAAGACGCTCCAGACCCCACCGTCCGGCAGCGAGTCAGCCCGGCTGCCGGTGTCCTTCAATCCCGGCGAGTGAACTCGGGGAAACCAGCCAGTGACAACCATCACCCCCGAACCCGGGAACCGGAACGGGAACCACCGTAACCCTGCCCCCTCGCTTAGCGAGACGCCGGGTGCGCCCGGTACGCTCACCGCCGTGCCCCACGCTGAACAGTCCCAAACCACCCCGAAGGACGCCCCTGTGACCTACCCGGGAGCGCCCCGCCCGGATCGGCTGCGGCCGACCCCCCTCGGTGAACTGGCAGCCCGGCTGGGAGTCGAGCCGCCGGGATCCGGTGAGGTCACCGGCATCACCCACGACTCGCGGACGGTACGGCCCGGCGATGTGTACGCGGCGCTGCCCGGCGCCCGGCTGCACGGCGCCGACTTCGTCGCCCAGGCGGCCGGCCTCGGCGCGGCAGCGGTTCTCACCGACCCGGCGGGCGCCGGGCGCGCCGCCGCGACCGGGCTGCCGGTGCTGGTGACCGAGAACCCGCGCGGCCGGATGGGCGAACTCGCCGCCGAGATCTATGGGCGGCCCGGCGCCGACCTCCTCCAGATCGGGATCACCGGGACGTCCGGGAAGACCACCACCGCGTACCTGGTCGAGGGCGGCTTCCGTGGCGCCGGACGCAGCACCGGCCTGATCGGCACCGTCGAGACCCGGATCGGCGACGAGCGCATCAAGTCCGAGCGCACCACCCCCGAAGCCACCGATCTCCAGGCCCTTTTCGCCGTCATGCGCGAGCGCGGCGTCGACGCGCTCACCATGGAGGTCTCCAGCCACGCCCTGGTACTCGGCCGCGTCGACGGCTGCGTCTTCGACGTTGCCGTCTTCAACAACCTCAGCCCGGAGCACATGGAGTTCCACTCCGGCATGGAGGACTACTTCCAGGCCAAGGCGAAGCTGTTCACCCCGCAGCGGAGCCGGCAGGGCGTCGTCAACTTCGACGACGAGTACGGCCGCAGGCTGGTCACGGAGGCAACCGTCCCGGTCGTCACCTTCTCCGCCGAGGGCCACCCGGACGCCGACTGGCGCGCCGAGGACGTCGAGGTCGGACCGCTGGGCTCCGCCTTCACGGCCGTCGGTCCCAAGGACGAACGGATCACGGCCAGGGCCCCGTTGCCCGGCCCGTTCAACGTCGCCAACACCCTCGCCGCGATCGTCACCCTCGCCGTCGCGGGCGTCGACCCCCAGACCGCGGCCGACGGCGTCGCCGCTGTCCCCGGCGTCCCGGGCCGGCTGGAGCGTGTGGACGCCGGCCAGCCGTACCTCGCGGTCGTCGACTACGCGCACAAGACCGACGCCGTCGAGTCGGTCCTGCGCTCGCTGCGCAAGGTGACCGAGGGCAAGCTGCACATCGTGCTCGGCTGCGGTGGCGACCGCGACACGACGAAACGCGGCCCGATGGGCGCCGCCGCGGCCCGCCTCGCCGACACCGCCGTACTGACCTCCGACAACCCCCGCTCCGAGGACCCCCTGGCCATCCTCGCCGCGATGCTCTCGGGCGCCGCCGAGGTGCCCGCACACGAGCGCGGTGACGTCCTCGTCGACGCCGACCGGGCCGCCGCCGTCGCCGCCGCGGTCGCCCGCGCCCGGCCCGGCGACACCGTGCTGATCGCCGGCAAGGGGCACGAACAGGGCCAGGACATCCACGGAGTGGTACGCCCCTTCGACGACCGTACGGTGCTGCGCGCGGCCATCGCACGGTCCCTGGGGCACGGGAGCGCCGAGAACGCCCCGGAGCTCGCCCACACCCACGAGAACAACAGTCAGGGATGACCAAGTGATCGCCCTTACCCTCGCCGAGATCGCCGAAATCGTCGGCGGGCAGTCGCACGACATACCGGATCCGGCAGTGACCGCCAGCGGGCCCGTCGTCATCGACTCCCGAGAGGTGCAGCAAGGCAGCCTGTTCGTCGCCTTCGCCGGCGAGCGGGTCGACGGCCACGACTACGCGCAGCGCGCCGTCGAGGCGGGCGCGGCAGCCGTACTCGCCGCCCGCCCCGTCGGTGTTCCGGCGATCGTCGTCGACGACGTCATGGCCGCGCTCGGCACCCTCGCCCGGACCGTCGTCGAACGCCTCGGCACCACTGTCGTCGCCCTCACCGGCTCCGCGGGCAAGACCTCCACCAAGGACCTGATCGCCCAGCTCCTGGAGCGCAAGGGCCCCACCGTCTTCCCCGCGGGCAACCTCAACAACGAGATCGGCCTGCCGCTCACCGCCCTGCGCGCCACCGAGAAGACCGAGCACCTGGTCCTCGAAATGGGCGCCCGCTACATCGGCGACATCCGCTACCTCACCGGCCTGGTCCCGCCGCGGATCGGCCTCGTCCTCAACGTCGGCACCGCGCACATCGGTGAGTTCGGCGGCCGCGAGCAGATCGCGATCGCCAAGGGCGAGATGGTCGAGGCGCTCCCGGAGGACGGAGTCGCCGTCCTCAACGCCGACGACCCGCTCGTCCGCGCCATGTCCTCCCGTACGAAGGCCCGCGTTCTGCTCTTCGGTGAAGCCGCGGATGCGGACGTACGGGGAGAGAAGGTCCGTCTCACCGACGACGGCCGCCCCGCTTTCACGCTCCACACACCCACCGGGTGCAGCGATGTGACCATGCGCCTGTACGGTGAGCACCACGTGTCGAACGCGCTCGCCGCGGCCGCCGTCGCCCATGAGTTGGGCCTGCCCGTAGACGAGATCGCCGTTGCGCTCTCCGAGGCAGGCACCCTCTCCCGCTGGCGCATGGAGGTCACCGAGCGTCCGGACGGCGTGACGTTCGTCAATGACGCCTACAACGCGAACCCCGAATCCATGCGAGCAGCGCTGCGCGCGCTGGCCGCCATGGGGAAGGGGCGGCGTACGTGGGCGGTGCTCGGCCCCATGGCCGAGCTCGGCGACGCCTCGCTCGCCGAGCACGACGCGGTCGGACGGCTCGCCGTCCGGCTCAACGTCAGCAAGCTCGTCGCGGTCGGGGGCAGAGAAGCCTCCTGGCTGCAACTGGGCGCATACAACGAGGGTTCGTGGGGTGAGGAGTCGGTGCACGTGTCCGACGCACAGGCGGCCGTCGACCTGTTGCGCAGTGAACTGCGCGCGGGAGACGTCGTGCTGGTGAAGGCGTCCCGGTCGGCCGGCCTGGAACGGGTCGCCCAGGCACTGCTGGAGAACTCGACCGAGGGCGAGGTCACCGGCCGATGAGGCAGATCCTCTTCGCGGGGGCCATCGGGCTCTTCCTGACCCTGGTCGGTACCCCGCTGCTCATCAAGCTCCTGGCCCGCAAGGGATACGGGCAGTTCATCCGTGATGACGGCCCGCGCAGCCACGGCAGCAAGAAGGGCACGCCCACCATGGGCGGCATTGCCTTCATCCTGGCCACGCTGATGGCGTACTTCCTGGCGAAGGTGATCACCGGCGAGGAGATGCGCTTCTCCGGTCTGCTGGTCCTCTTCCTGATGACCGGGATGGGCCTCGTCGGGTTCCTCGACGACTACATCAAGATCGTCAAGCAGCGTTCGCTCGGTCTGCGGGCCAAGGCGAAGATGACCGGCCAGCTGATCGTCGGTATCGCCTTCGCGGTGCTGTCGCTCCAGTTCGCCGACGGCCGCGGCAACACCCCGGCCTCCACCAAGCTGTCGTTCGTCACGGACTTCGGCTGGTCGATCGGCCCGGTGCTGTTCGTCGTCTGGGCGCTGTTCATGATCCTCGCCATGTCCAACGGCGTGAACCTGACGGACGGTCTGGACGGCCTGGCCACCGGCGCGTCGGTGATGGTCTTCGGCGCGTACACGTTCATCGGGCTGTGGCAGTTCCAGGAGTCCTGCGCCAACGCGGTCTCCCTGACCAACCCCAACGCCTGCTTCGAGGTACGCGACCCGCTCGACCTCGCGGTCGTCGCCTCCGCGCTGATGGGCGCCTGCTTCGGCTTCCTGTGGTGGAACACCTCGCCCGCCAAGATCTTCATGGGCGACACCGGTTCGCTGGCACTCGGCGGTGCGCTCGCCGGTCTCGCGATCTGCTCCCGCACCGAGTTCCTGATGGCCATCCTCGGCGGCCTCTTCGTGATGATCACCATGTCCGTGGTCATCCAGGTCGGCTCCTTCAAGATGACCGGCAAGCGGGTCTTCCGTATGGCGCCGCTCCAGCACCACTTCGAACTCAAGGGCTGGTCCGAAGTCCTTGTCGTGGTCCGCTTCTGGATCATCCAGGGCATGTGCGTGATCGTCGGACTCGGTCTCTTCTACGCAGGGTGGGCAGCCGCCAAGTGAGCAACCAGGACTGGCAGGGCAGGCACGTCACCGTCGCCGGACTCGGTGTCAGCGGTATCCCAGCTGCCCGTGTCCTGCATGGCCTCGGCGCCGTTGTCACGGTGGTCAACGACGGGGACGACGAGCGTTCCCGTGCGCAGGCCGCAGAGCTGGAGGCGCAAGGGATCACCGTGCGCCTCGGCGACGGGGCGACCCTGCCCGAGTCCACCGAGCTCATCGTCACCACCCCCGGCTGGAAGCCGGACAAGCCGCTCTTCGCAGCAGCCGCCGAGGCGGGCGTTCCGGTCTGGGGCGACGTCGAGCTCGCCTGGCGGCTGCGCGGTCCCGATGCGGCTCCCTGGCTCGCGGTCACCGGTACCAACGGCAAGACCACGACTGTCCGGATGCTCGCCTCGATCCTGGAGGCGGCCGGGCTGCGCACCGCCGCCGTCGGCAACATCGGCGTCTCCCTCCTCGACGCCGTCCTCGGCGAGGAGGCCTACGACGTACTCGCCGTCGAGCTCTCCAGCTACCAGCTGCACTGGGCGCCCTCGCTGCGCGCCCACTCCGCGGCCGTTCTCAACCTGGCCCCGGACCACCTCGACTGGCACGGCTCCATGGAGGCGTACGTCGCGGACAAGGGCCGGATCTACGAGGGCAACCGGATCGCCTGCGTCTACAACGCGGCCGACCCGGCCACCGAGGACCTGGTCCGCGGGGCGGACGTCGAGGAGGGCTGCCGCGCCATCGGCTTCACCCTCGGCACCCCGGGCCCGTCCCAGCTGGGCGTCGTCAACGGCATCCTCGTCGACCGCGCCTTCGTGGCCAACCGGCAGAAACAGGCCCAGGAGCTCGCCGAGGTCGCGGACATCAACCCGCCCGCCCCGCACAACATCGCCAACGCCCTGGCGGCCGCGGCACTGGCCCGCGCCTTCGGCGTCGAACCCAGGGCGGTACGGGACGGCCTGCGGGCCTTCCGCCCCGACGCGCACCGCATCGAACACGTCGCGGATGTCGCATCGGTGGCGTACATCGACGACTCCAAGGCCACCAACACCCATGCCGCGGAGGCCTCCCTCGCGGCCTATGACCCGATCGTCTGGATCGCCGGCGGCCTTGCCAAGGGCGCCACGTTCGACGAGTTGGTGACCGGCGCGGCCAAGCGGCTGCGGGGCGTCGTACTGATGGGCAGCGACCGGGCGCTGATCCGCGAAGCCCTCGCGCGACACGCCCCCGAGGTCCCGGTCGTCGACCTCGACCGGACCGACACTGGGGCGATGTCCGAGGCGGTCCGCGAGGCGGCACGGCTCGCCCGGCCGGGAGACACCGTACTGATGGCCCCGGCCTGCGCTTCGATGGACATGTTCGCCAATTACAACAAGCGGGGCGAGGCATTCGCGGACGCGGTCCGCGCACTCGCCGACGAGAGCGCCTGACGGGGCCGGCCGCCGCGCCGTACTGTCCCGGACAACCGGGTTCGGGCGGCTCCGCCGCACGCCCTGGCCCTCGGCAGCAGCCCCGGGCACGAGCAGTGGAGGGGACAGCGACAATGCCGGCCGACGAGAGCTCCGCCGCGCACGGCAAGGGCCGCCCACGGGGGGCCGCGGGGACCAGCCGGGTGCTCGCCCCACCCTTCCTGGCCGGACTCCCGGCGCCCGGCGGCCTCGCCCTGCGCGGCAGGCTGGCAGGCACCCGGCAGCCCGCCGTACCGCGCTCCAGGGGCCGCAGCGGCTCCGGCCCCCGCGTCCCCCGTGGCGGCGGTGTGCGGCGGCTGTACGAGCAGGCACGCCGGGCCTGGGACCGCCCGCTGACCGCGTACTACCTGATCCTCGGCGCCGGGCTGCTGATCACCGTGCTCGGGCTGGTGATGGTCTACTCCGCCTCGATGATCAAGGCGCTCGAGCTGTCGAAGCCCGGCACGTACTTCTTCCGCAAGCAGTTCCTCGCCGCCCTTATCGGCTCCGGACTGCTGATCATGGCTTCCCGGATGCCCGTCAAACTCCACCGGGCGCTCGCCTACCCGCTGCTCATGGGCACGGTCTTCCTGATGGTGCTGGTCCAGGTGCCGGGGATAGGGATGTCGGTCCACGGTAACCAGAACTGGCTCTACCTGGGCGGCCCCTTCCAGCTCCAGCCCAGTGAGTTCGGCAAGCTCGCCCTGATCCTCTGGGGCGCCGACCTGCTCGCCCGCAAACAGGACAAGCGGCTGCTGACGCAGTGGAAACACATGCTGGTGCCGCTCGTCCCGGTCGCCTTCATGCTCCTCGGGCTGATCATGCTCGGCGGCGACATGGGAACTGCGATCATTCTCACCGCAATCCTGTTCGGCCTGCTCTGGCTGGCCGGGGCGCCCACCCGGCTGTTCGGCGGGGTGCTCGCAGTCGCGGGCGTGCTGGCCTTCCTGCTGATCAAGACCAGTCCGAACCGGATGTCCCGGCTCAGTTGCATGGGTGTGAGCGAACCCGGGCCCGACGGCTCGTGCTGGCAGGCAGTGCACGGCATCTATGCTCTGGCATCCGGTGGATGGTTCGGATCCGGCCTGGGTGCGAGTGTGGAAAAATGGGGCCAACTGCCCGAACCGCACACCGACTTCATCTTCGCCATCACCGGGGAGGAACTGGGGTTGGCGGGGACGCTGTCAGTGCTCGCCCTCTTCGCGGCTCTAGGCTATGCGGGTATCCGCGTGGCCGGACGCACGGAGGACCCCTTCGTGAGGTACGCCGCGGGAGGTGTGACCACCTGGATCATGGTTCAGGCCGTGATCAACATCGGTGCGGTGCTCGGCCTGCTGCCGATCGCCGGGGTCCCGCTCCCGCTGTTCTCCTACGGGGGATCGGCCCTGCTGCCGACCATGTTCGCGGTGGGGCTCCTGATCGCGTTCGCGCGTGAGGAGCCTGCTGCGAAGGCGGCCCTGGCCATGCGGAGGCCCCGGGTGAGATGGAAGACGATGAGACGGCGCGGCAAGAAGCGTCCGTCCGGAGAGCGGTGAATTTCGGTGCATGTCGTACTCGCCGGCGGGGGGACCGCCGGCCACATCGAGCCCGCGCTTGCCCTCGCGGATGCCCTGCGCAGGCAGGACCCGAGCGTGGGAATCACTGCCCTCGGCACGGAGCGCGGACTCGAGACCAGGCTCGTACCCGAGCGGGGGTACGAACTGGCGCTGATCCCGGCCGTGCCGCTGCCCCGCAAACCCACCCCCGAACTGATTACCGTCCCGGGACGGCTGCGCGGCACCATCAAGGCCGCCGAGCAGATCCTGGAACGCACCAAGGCGGACTGCGTGGTCGGCTTCGGCGGCTATGTCGCCCTGCCCGGCTACCTCGCCGCCAAGCGGGCCGGGGTGCCGATCGTGGTCCACGAGGCCAACGCCCGGCCGGGACTGGCCAACAAGATCGGTTCGCGGTACGCGCACGGGGTCGCCGTCTCCACCCCTGACAGCAAGCTGCGCGGTGCCCGCTACATCGGCATCCCGCTGCGCCGCACCATCGCCACCCTGGACCGGGCCCGGGTCCGCCCGGAGGCGCGCGACGCGTTCGGTCTCGACCCCAACCTGCCCACGCTGCTGGTCTCCGGCGGCTCGCAGGGCGCCCGCCATCTCAACGAGGTGGTCCAGCGGGTCGCCCCGCTGCTGCAGCGTTCCGGGATCCAGATCCTGCATGTGGTCGGCCCGAAGAACGAATTGCCGCGCATCGACAACATGCCCGGGATGCCGCCCTACATCCCGGTACCGTACGTGGACCGGATGGATCTCGCGTACGCCGCTGCCGACATGATGCTCTGCCGCGCGGGCGCGATGACCGTCGCCGAACTCTCCGCCGTCGGGCTCCCCGCCGCCTACGTCCCGCTGCCCATCGGCAACGGCGAACAGCGGCTCAACGCCCAGCCGGTGGTCAACGCCGGCGGCGGTCTGCTGGTGGACGACGCGGCGCTCACCCCCGAGTGGGTGCAGGGCAACGTCCTGCCGGTGCTTGCGGATCCGCACCGGTTGTACGAGATGTCCCGCGCCGCCGCCGAGTTCGGCCGCCGGGACGCCGACGACCTGCTCGTCGGCATGGTGTACGAGGCGATTGCCGCACGCCGCAACGCGTGAGGCGGACGGGTCCGGGGGCGGTGCCCCTGGACCCGGCATAAGGAGCGAGCGTGGCCGGACCGATGACCGCCCAGCGCGGTGCAGGGCAGCAGACGGACAAACCGGCCCGCCCGCCGCGCCCCACCGGGCGCAGGCGGCCCAGCCGCAGACTGCTGATCGTGATCGCCGTCGCCGCCCTGCTGCTCGCCTCGGGCGTCGTCTGGGCGCTCTACGGCTCGTCCTGGTTCCGGGTGGAACAGGTCAGGACCACCGGTGTCGACGTGCTGACCTCCGCGGAGGTGGAGTCCGCCGCGGCGGTGCCGATCGATGCCCCGCTGATCTCCGTGGACACGGACGCCATGGCCGCCCGGTTGCGCCAGAAGTTGCCTCGTATCGACTCGGTGGATGTCGTACGGTCATGGCCGCACGAAATCGGACTTAAAGTGAACGAACGGCAGCCGGTCCTGTTGGTGAAAAAGGGCGCAAAGTTCATTGAAGTGGACGCAAAAGGCGTCCGCTTCGCCACGGTGGACAAAGCGCCCGGGCGCGTACCCCTGCTGGAATTGACACCCGATCAGTCAGCCAGCCTGCGCCGCTTCGGCAGTGGCCGGCTGGTACGGGAAGCGGTCCGGGTCGCGGGCGGACTTCCCCGCGCAGTCGCCAAGGACACCCAGGTCGTACGGGTCACCTCGTACGACTCGGTCTCCCTGCAACTGACCGGGGGTCGCACGGTGGTCTGGGGCAGCAGCGAGGAGGGGCCGGTGAAGGCAAGAGTTCTCACCGCTCTCATGAAAGCGGCTCCCAAAGCGGGACACTTCGACGTGAGTGCACCCACCGCTCCCGCAGTCTCGGGTGGTTGACGCACATTTGGCCTGGCCAGCACCCTGGTTGGTCAGCGCTACGGGTGATCACATAGGGTGAAAAGAAAAACGGGAGGTTCGGCGTGTTCGTTGAACGTGCGCCGCTTGTCGACTTAGTGTCCTGTTCGGAAGAGTCCAAGAAGCAGGCACACTGGTAACCCTAAACTTCAACGTTAGGGTTTGGGTCGGCGTCGGACCGTCCCAATCGGCATCCGTCGTCGCGGCGGGACTACCGCGAAGCGACGACACGTAAATCGAGGCGAGAGGCCTTCGACGTGGCAGCACCGCAGAACTACCTCGCAGTCATCAAGGTCATCGGTGTCGGCGGCGGTGGTGTCAATGCCATCAACCGAATGATCGAGGTCGGTCTCAAGGGCGTCGAGTTCATCGCGATCAACACTGATGCGCAAGCCCTGTTGATGAGCGACGCCGACGTCAAGCTCGACGTCGGCCGTGAACTCACCCGTGGCCTCGGCGCCGGGGCGAACCCGGCCGTCGGTCGCAAGGCGGCAGAGGACCACCGTGAGGAGATCGAGGAGGTCCTCAAGGGGGCCGACATGGTCTTCGTCACCGCCGGAGAAGGCGGCGGCACCGGCACCGGCGGCGCACCCGTCGTCGCCAACATCGCGCGCTCGCTCGGCGCCCTGACGATCGGTGTGGTCACCCGCCCGTTCACCTTCGAGGGCCGGCGTCGCGCGAACCAGGCGGAGGACGGCATCGCCGAGCTCCGCGAAGAGGTCGACACCCTCATCGTCATTCCCAACGACCGACTGCTGTCCATCTCGGACCGCCAGGTCAGCGTGCTCGACGCGTTCAAGTCGGCCGACCAGGTACTGCTCTCGGGTGTCCAGGGCATCACCGACCTCATCACCACCCCGGGTCTGATCAACCTCGACTTCGCCGACGTCAAGTCGGTCATGTCCGAGGCCGGATCGGCGCTCATGGGCATCGGCTCGGCCCGCGGCGACGACCGTGCGGTGGCCGCCGCGGAGATGGCGATCTCCTCGCCGCTCCTGGAGGCGTCCATCGACGGCGCCCGCGGTGTCCTGCTCTCCATCTCCGGCGGCAGCGACCTCGGCCTCTTCGAGATCAACGAGGCGGCCCAGCTGGTGAGCGAGGCGGCACACCCCGAGGCGAACATCATCTTCGGTGCGGTCATCGACGACGCACTGGGAGACGAGGTCCGGGTCACCGTGATCGCCGCGGGCTTCGACGGCGGGCAGCCGCCCGCCCGTCGTGAGAACGTCCTGGGTGCGGGTGCCGGGAAGCGCGAGGAGTCGGCGCCGCCGGTCCGGGCCGCCGAGCCGGTGCGCCAGACGGGCGGGCTCGGTTCCGTCACGCCGCGCGAGGAGCCCCAGGCCCCGGCCGAGTCCGTACCGGTGGCGAACGAGATCCCGATGTCGCCGGTCTCGACGCCGCACATCCCGCCGGCCCGTCCGTACCAGGACTCCCAGGCCGAAGAGCTGGATGTCCCGGACTTCTTGAAGTGATAACTCAGCACCACGCAGTGACTCCGGAGTCATCGGGGTATCGCGCTCACTTCGCCTTCACCGACAGGTGGGGCGGAGTGAGCGCCGCTCCGTACGGGGAACTCAACCTCGGCGGCGCGGTCGGCGACGAACCCGCAGCCGTTCTCGCCAACCGGGAGGCGGCCGCCCGGGGTCTCGGTCTCGATCCGGCGCAGGTCGTCTGGATGAACCAGGTGCACGGGCGGGACGTGGCCGTCGTCGACGGACCCTGGGGAGAGCGTGCGCAGGCCCCCGCGGTGGACGCGGTGGTGACCGCGCGACGCGGACTCCCGCTCGCCGTTCTCACCGCAGACTGCACCCCCGTACTTCTCGCTGACCCGGTCGCCGGGATCGCGGCGGCGGCACACGCGGGCCGCCCCGGTCTGGTCGCCGGAGTCGTCCCCGCCGTCGTCGAGGCCATGGTCGGGCTCGGCGCGGACACCTCCCGGATCACCGCGCACACCGGACCGGCCGTCTGCGGACGGTGTTACGAAGTCCCGGCGGAGATGCGGTCCGACGTCGCCGGAGCCGTTCCCGCATCGTGGTCCGAGACGAGCTGGGGGACACCGGCCGTGGATGTCACCGCCGGAGTTCACGCCCAACTCGAGGCCCTGGGGGTGCGCGACCGGCACACGTCGCCGGTCTGCACCCTCGAATCGGGCGACCACTTCTCGTACCGCCGCGACCGCAGCACCGGGCGGCTCGCCGGATATGTCTGGTTGGACTGATAGGGCATGACGGATCGTAGGACTCAACTCGCCGAAAATCTGGCACAGGTGGAGGAACGTATTGCTTCCGCCTGTATCGCCGCCGGTCGCAAAAGGGAAGAAGTGACCCTCATCGTGGTCACGAAGACCTACCCCGCGAGCGATGTGCGGATCCTGCATGAACTCGGCGTGCGTCATGTCGCGGAGAATCGTGACCAGGACGCCGCACCCAAGGCAGCCGCTTGTGCGGATCTGTCGCTCACATGGCACTTTGTCGGACAACTGCAGACGAATAAGGTTCGTTCTGTTGCGAGTTATGCCGATGTCGTGCAGTCCGTGGACCGGGCCAAGTTGGTCACGGCCCTCTCGGCCGCCGCGGTGCGCGACGGCCGCGAACTCGGGTGCCTCATCCAGGTCGCACTCGACGCGGAGAGCGGCGAGCGCGGGGACCGGGGCGGCGTCGCGCCGGACGGGATCGAGGAGTTGGCTGCCGCGGTGGAAGCGGCTCCGGGGCTCCGGCTCGACGGTCTGATGACCGTGGCGCCGCTCTCCGGACCGTACGCGGGACGGCAACGGGCGGCATTCGACCGGCTGATGGAATTCTCATCCCGCCTGCGCGGGAACCATCCGGCTGCGAACATGGTCTCTGCAGGAATGAGCGCGGACCTCGAGGAAGCGGTTGCGGCCGGAGCGACACATGTACGCGTCGGTACCGCGGTACTCGGAGTCCGACCCGGGCTCCGGTAACGTCGCCAAGCAAGTCGGACCACAGCAGAAAATATGGTCATTCCCGCCGATGGCGGGCAGGCCTGAGTGGATCGCGGGCACTTGGTGACAGATGCCGATCCACCACAGAGCGGAGGACTCAGAGCATGGCCGGCGCGATGCGCAAGATGGCGGTCTACCTCGGCCTCGTGGAGGACGATGGGTACGACGGTCCGGGGTTCGACCCCGACGACGAATTCGAACCCGAGCCGGAGCCGGAGCGCGACCGGCGGAGGCATCAGCCCGCGCATCAGGTGGAGCGGGACGAACCGGTACGAGTGGTGCAGCCGCCCGCACAGCGGGAGCCGGTTCAAATCCCGGCGGAGAGCGTGCGACCCGCCCGGATTGCACCCGTGGCATCCATCACACCTGAACGCCCGAACATGGAGAAGAACGCACCGGTGATCATGCCCAAGGTTGTGTCCGAACGGGAGCCCTACCGCATCACCACGTTGCACCCCCGGACCTACAACGAGGCCCGTACCATCGGGGAACACTTCCGTGAGGGCACTCCGGTGATCATGAATCTCACGGAGATGGACGATACGGACGCGAAGCGACTTGTCGACTTTGCCGCAGGACTCGTCTTCGGTCTCCATGGCAGCATTGAACGGGTGACGCAGAAGGTGTTCCTGTTGTCGCCTGCTAACGTCGATGTCACGGCGGAGGACAAGGCCCGCATCGCTGAGGGCGGATTCTTCAACCAGAGCTGAGAACACGACACCGGGAACAACCCGGCCGCAGGGCCGGAGCTACGAGAGCCAGGGGAGAGGGAAGCGCGAAATGGGCGTCGCACTGCAGGTTGTCTACATCGCGCTGATGTGTTTCCTCATCGTGCTGATTTTCCGGCTGGTCATGGACTACGTCTTCCAGTTCGCACGTTCATGGCAGCCAGGCAAGCCGATGGTGGTGCTTCTCGAGGCCACCTACACAGTCACCGATCCACCGCTCAAGCTTCTGCGGCGGTTCATTCCGCCGCTGCGTCTCGGGGGCGTGGCGCTCGACCTGTCCTTCTTCGTTCTGATGATCATCGTTTACATCCTGATCTCGATCGTGACCAGGCTGTGAACGATACGGTCTTGCCGACTGCCGACGACTACGTAGAGGTGAAGAAGAGATGCCGCTGACCCCCGAGGACGTGCGGAACAAGCAGTTCACGACCGTCCGCCTCCGAGAAGGCTATGACGAGGACGAGGTCGATGCCTTCCTCGACGAGGTCGAGTCCGAGCTGACCCGCCTGCTCCGTGAGAACGAGGACCTGCGCGCCAAGCTGGCCGCCGCCACGCGTGCCGCCGCGCAGAACCAGCAGCAGGGTATGCGCAAGCCGGAGCCGCAGGACCGTCCCGGTGCACCCGTGCCCGCCGCCATATCTGGTCCGCCGGTCCAGCAGCAGCCCCCGCAGATGGGTCCGCCCCAGCTGCCCGGTGGTGCTCCGCAGCTGCCCGCCGGTCCCAGTGGTCACGGCCCCCAGCAGCACGGCCCCGGCCCGCAGGGCCAGCACGGCCCCGGCCCGATGCAGGGCGGTCCCATGGGTGGCCCGATGGGCGGTCCCATGGGTCACGCGCCGCAGCAGATGCAGCAGCCGCAGATGCAGCAGCCGCAGATGCAGCAGATGCAGCAGCCGCAGATGCAGCAGCCGCAGATGCAGCAGCCCGGTCAGGGCCCCGGTGGCGACAGTGCCGCCCGTGTCCTCTCGCTCGCGCAGCAGACCGCCGACCAGGCGATCGCGGAGGCCCGCTCCGAGGCCAACAAGATCGTCGGCGAGGCGCGCAGCCGCGCCGAGGGCCTGGAGCGCGACGCGCGTGCCAAGGCGGACGCGCTGGAGCGGGACGCGCAGGAGAAGCACCGCGTGGCGATGGGCTCGCTGGAGTCGGCCCGCGCGACGCTGGAGCGCAAGGTCGAGGACCTGCGTGGCTTCGAGCGCGAGTACCGGACCCGGCTGAAGTCGTACCTGGAGAGCCAGCTGCGTCAGCTGGAGACCCAGGCCGACGACTCGCTGGCCCCGCCGCGGACTCCGGCGGCCGCTTCGCTGCCGCCGTCGCCCTCGCTGGCTCCGGCCGGTGCGGGTGCCATGGGTCACACCATGGGCAGCAACCACGGTGGTCACGGCGGCCCGCAGATGGGCGGCAACCCGTCCATGGGCGGTGGGCCCTCCTACGGCGGCCAGCAGCCGATGTCGCCGGCGATGACTCAGCCGATGGCACCGGTGCGGCCGCAGGCGCCGCAGCCGATGCAGCAGGCGCCGTCGCCGATGCGTGGGTTCCTGATCGACGAGGACGACAACTGAGCGGGTCGCGCGCGCTGAGCGCGTAGCCGTCGGCAGGCTGAGGGCCGGGCCCCGGGGTTTTCCCCGGGGCCCGGCCCTTTGCCGTGGGCGGGGGTGGGGGAGCCTGCGGCGGGCCTGTTCCCCTGGCCGCCTCTTCCCGAACTGGGGCTCCGCCCCGGACCCCGCGCCTCAGAGCCTGTCGGGTGACCTCTGATCGGGCGGCCACGCCCTGGCACGCACGCTTCCCGCGTTGCCGAAATGCCCTAGTAGCTCCTTCCCCA
>NZ_JBSFYR010000094.1:0-28482 GCF_053599875.1 Streptomyces sp. NPDC005151
TGCAACGTCGCACCGATGTCCGACGTACGGGTCGTGGTCATCGACTGCACCGACACCGGCGCATCCCCACCGACCGCCACCGACCCGACCTGGATCTTGCGGCTGACCCTCCGGTCGGCGAGCTTGGTCGGAACGGACGGCATTCCGAGAGAAATCGCAGTCATGCGCTGAGCATCCCCAAGGTATGGATCAAGGTCCCGAGATCGGCGGGCTCCGACCTTCGAGGTTACGGCACCGGGGGAACCCTGAGCACACCGCATCCCGAAGTCCGTACAAACAGAGGCGCCCGGACATCAGATGTATGCCCGGTCACCGCCTGTGGTGCGCCCGGCTCGATCTGTCCGATCGTCGCGCCGGGGTCGTCCGGCGCGACGCGTGGCAGGCCGACGCGCCAGGCCGGGCGGGCGCCAGGCCCATGGGCGCGCCGGACCGGTCGACGCTCCGGGCCGGCCGTTCTCTTCAGGGCGGTCAGGAGATCTTGACCGGATTGACGATGTCGGCCACCAGGACGAGCAGTGTGAAGCAGATGAAGACGCCGGCGACGACATAGGCGACCGGCATCAGCTTGGCCACGTCGAAGGGGCCGGGGTCGGGGCGCTTGAAGACCCGCGCCACATTGCGGCGCAGGGACTCCCAGAGCGCTCCCGCGATGTGCCCGCCGTCGAGCGGCAGCAGGGGCAGCATGTTGAAGAGGAACAGCGAGAGGTTGAAGCCGGCCAGCAGGAACAGCATCATCGCGATCTGGTTCGTCGCCGGGACGTCCAGCGTCATCACCTCGCCGCCGATCCTGGCCGCGCCCACGACGCCGACCGGGGAGTCGGCCGCTCGCTCGCCGTCGCCGAAGGCCGCGCTCCACAGGTCCGGGATCTTGGACGGGAGGGCGATGATCGAGTCGACGCCGTTCTCGATCATGTCGCCCATGCGGACGACCGAGTCGTTGAACGAGAGCGGAACGATCTCGGTCTGGGCCGCGAAGCCCAGATACCCGGCCGGGACGTACTTGCCGGGGATCACCTCACCCTTGGAGTCCTTCTTGGCCACCACGTTCTTCTGCAGCACGGCGTGGAGTGTCGTCTCCTGGCCGTCGCGCTCGACGGTGATGGTGGCGGGGCCGATGGTGTCGCGGATCCGGTCGGAGAGGGCGGCCCAGTCGTCCACCTTCCGACCGTTGAAGGCGACGATCTTGTCGCCCTTCTTCAGTCCGGCGGACTGCGCGGGCGAGACCGGGTCGCTCTTCTTGCAGCTGTCCCGCTTCTCGCTCTGCGCGATCACGCATTTCTGGACGCCCGCGACCTCGGTGGTCTGCGTCTGGAAGCCGAAGGTCATCGCCACACCGAGGAAGATCGCGACGGCCAGGACCAGGTTCATGAACGGTCCGGCGAACATGACGATCACGCGCTTCCATGGCTTGCGCGTGTAGAAGAGGCGCTTCTCGTCACCCGGTTCGAGTTCCTCGAAAGCGGCTTCTCGGGCGTCCTCGATCATTCCTCGCCACGGCGAGGTGGAGCGCGCCTCGAGCCGTCCGTCCGGACCGGGCGGGAACATGCCGATCATGCGGATGTAGCCACCGGCCGGGATCGCCTTGATCCCGTACTCGGTGTCGCCCTTCTTCCGCGACCAGATGGTCGGGCCGAAGCCGACCATGTACTGCGGGACGCGGATCCCGAAGAGCTTCGCGGTCGACAGGTGTCCCAGTTCGTGCCAGGCGATCGAGAACAGCAGGCCGATGGCGAAGACGACGATGCCCAGAATCGTCAACAGGACCGTCGTAATACTCATGCGCGCGCCTCCGCTGTCGCTTTCGCCGAGAGTTCCCGAGCCCGGGCCCGTGCCCAGCTCTCCGCTTCCAGGACGTCTGCGACCGTGAGTGAAGTTCCCGTGGGAGGGGTGCCGTGTTCGGCCACCACCGCCGTGACCGTATCCATGATTCCGTTGAACGGCAGCTGTCCTGACAGGAAAGCGTCCACACACTCCTCGTTCGCGGCGTTGAACACCGCCGGGGCGGTGCCGCCGAGCGCTCCGACGTGCCGGGCCAGGCCCACGGACGGGAAGGCGTCGTTGTCGAGCGGGAAGAACTCCCAGCTGGACGCCTTCGACCAGTCGAAAGCGGGTGCCGCGTCCGGGATGCGCTCCGGCCAGCCCAGGCCGATGGCGATCGGTCCGCGCATGTCCGGCGGGGTGGCCTGGGCGAGGGTGGAGCCGTCGGCGAACTCCACCATGGAGTGAACGTACGACTGGGGGTGGACGACGACTTCGATCCGCTCGAACGGGATGTCGTAGAGGAGATGCGCCTCGATGACCTCCAGTCCCTTGTTGACCAGGGTGGCGGAGTTGATCGTGATCACCGGGCCCATGGCCCAGGTGGGGTGCGCGAGCGCCTGCTCACGCGTGACGCTCGCCAGCTCGCTCTTCGTCCGTCCCCGGAACGGGCCGCCGGATGCGGTGACGACAAGCTTCCGGACATCTGCCCGGGTGCCGGCGGCGAGCGCCTGGAAGAGCGCGGCGTGCTCGGAGTCGACCGGGATGATCTGGCCCGGCTTGGCCAGGGCCTTCACCAGCGGCCCGCCCACGATCAGCGATTCCTTGTTGGCGAGGGCGAGCGTACGGCCGGCCTCCAGCGCGGCAAGCGTGGGGGCCAGACCGATCGAGCCGGTGATTCCGTTGAGCACGGTGTGGCAGGCGCTCCCGGCGAGCTGCGTAGCGGCGTCCGGCCCCGCCAGGATCTCAGGAAGCGGTTCCCCGGCACCGTACTGCTCGCGCAGCGCTTCGCGGAGGGCCGGCACCGCGTCCGGTACGGCGACGGCGACGGTGCGCACCCTCAGTTGCCGCGCCTGCTCTGCGAGGAGAGCAACCCGGCCTCCCGCGGCGGAGAGCGCGGTGACGCGGAAGCGGTCGGGGTTACGCAACACCAGGTCGATGGCCTGAGTGCCGATGGACCCGGTGGAGCCGAGGATGACGAGATCCCGGCGTCCTTCCACTGCGTCGAAGACGAGGTGCGGGTCGGCGAGGGGGGCAGGGCTGTCGCTCATGCCCCCCATTGTTGCCGCATCGGCCCGCCAGACGGACAGCGCGTCCCCGGAGACCTCCGGGAGGAGCAGCTCAGGAAGTGTTCCTGTGAATTCCGGCAGCCTCTTGGCGGCAGCCAACCAGGCGTCGGCGTCCTCGCCGAGGGCGGCGCGGGTGAGCGCCGTGGCGCGAGCATGGGCGGCTGTGACAGCTCCGGGCAGATCGAAGCATTCCAGGTGACCGAGCCACCATCTCTCGTCCAGGGCCCGGAGCGCGGGGGCGCCGTGGAGGATCACGTCGTCGCCGGTGACCAGGCCGGCGACCAGAGCCTGCTTGCGCCGGGCCGTTTGCGACCACCCCTCGATGTGTGCGAGGTCCGCGAGTACGACGTCCCTGAACCGGTGGGCTCGGCGTCCCATGGGTGCCAGGTCGCGACCACGGGTCCGGGCGGCGCCTCGGCGCCCCATCTCGGGCAGGGACAGGAAGCGGTCGATCTCGCGCTGCACCGCAGCCCGCTCGGCGTCGTTCCAGCGCAGCCCTCCTCGTACCTCGACGGCAGGCAGCATCAGGGTGCGGTCGACCGGGGCATGGTGCCGGACCAGTTCGGCGGGGGTGATCGCGCCGGTCCTGACCGCTCGCACGGCCGGACGGTACCACCAGCGGCTGTACGACCGAGTCCCCCGGGTGTCGAGAAGCGCGAGCACCACCTCGCGCGGGCACTCATCGCTCAGGATCAGCGCCTCGACGGCGCCCGGGGGCAGTGGCTCACGCCGGTGCTCGGCCACCAGCAGACCGAGGTCGAGGCGGTGCGGAGCATCCAGGATCCGTAAGGCGTGGCGAACGCGCTGATGGCCTCTCAACAGCGAGATGAGCTCCCGGGTGCCTCGCTCGGGTACCTGTGCGGCGGGAGCGATGGCCCGACGCATGGCGCCGGTGGTCCGCCGGTGGGCGTACACCGCCCGGTCCACCTCGTACTCCCGGTGTTCCAACAGCCTGAGCAGTACGCCTCGTTCGGTCTGCTTGTTGCGCGCCAGAGCGACTCGGTCGCCGGTGCTTCCGCCGTCGAGTACGTACTCGACGACGGCCGGTGTCGTGGTGTGGCCGGCGAGGAGCTCCTCGCGCTGCTGTGTTTCGAGACGGTCCAGCAGTGCCGGGACGACGGCAGTCGGGGCGTGCCGGATCAACTGGGCGAGTGCGTAGATCATGATGCGCGGAACTTAACCCACTGCGCGGTCATGACGTCCTGTGGGATGCCGCCTATGTCCTTGGTGCTGATGGCCTCGCCGCGGAAGGCGAGGGTGGTGGAGCCGGAACGGACGACGGTGAGGTACTCGTACAGTTCCGACTTCTCCTTCACATCACGGATGGTGAAGCGGTACGCCTTCACGCCGTCGGCTTCGGCGGCGAAGTCGGGAGCCTTGGCGGGCTCGACCTTCAGATACTTCGCGCGCGCGATGGCCCGTTCTTCGGTGAATCCTCCGGCGCAGTCCTTGCCCGCCCTGCCGGCGCCTCCCTTGATCCCGGAGGCGGCGATCCGCAGCGGATGGTGGCCCTCGGCTGCCTCATGGCGCAGCTCGGCGCCGAGCGTGCGCAGGGGCCTCGGCAAAGCCCTCGGTGTCATCCGAGCGCAGGGGGCGCACGAGGGTGCTGACGCCGTCCGCGGCAGCAGCCAGGAACAGGGCGCGTGCGGTGACGGACTTGGAACGGGGGATGTCGATGACGGTCACGGGACCCCATCCTGCCGTGCGGCACACGGCCGGGCGGGAAGCGTCCAGCGAGTGGACGCCTGCCGCCCGGCCCGACCGGCCGGCTCGATGGACCGGCGGTCAGCGGATGGGACGGTGGACGTTGTCCTTGGTTGCCGGGCCGGGGGTGGCATCGGCGATCCAGGGGCCCTCACCGCTCGGGTCGACGACGCCCTGCTCCAACCAGAGGTACGCGCCGGAGAGGACGCCGTCGACCACGCGCCGGTCGAGCTGGTCGGTGTTGGACCACAGGCGGGTGAAGAGTTCCTCGACGCGAATGCGGGACTGGTGGCAGAAGGCGTCGGCGAGTTGGTAGGCCTCCCGGCCGTGCTCGTCGGTGGTACGCAGAAGTTCGGCACGGACGCAGGCGGCGCTCATCGCGAAGAGTTCGGCACCGATGTCGACGATCCTGCCGAGAAAGCCCTGCTTGGTCTCCATGCGTCCCTGCCAGCGCGACATCGCGTAGAAGGTGGAGCGGGCCAGTTTGCGGGCAGAGCGTTCGACGTAGCGCAGATGGGTGGACAGGTCCGGGTGCCCGGACGGATGGAACTCGTTGTAGGTGCGCGGCAGTTGCCCTGGTCCGGCGACAAGCTTGGGCAACCAGCGGGCGTAGAAGCCGGCCGCGTTCGCTCCCGCCTTCGCCTTGGCCGAGAGGGGCTTGTCGGGGTCGATAAGATCTCCGGCGACTTTCAGGTGGGCGTCGACGGCTTCGCGGGCGATCAGCAGATGCATGATCTCTGTCGAGCCCTCGAAGATCCGGTTGATCCGCAGGTCGCGGAGGAGCTGTTCGGCGGGGACGGCCCGTTCGCCCCTGGCGGCGAGGGAGTCGGCGGTCTCGAAGCCCCGGCCGCCCCGGATCTGGACCAGTTCGTCGGCCATGAGACAGCCCATCTCGGAGCCGTACAGCTTGGCCAGGGCTGCCTCGATGCGGATGTCGTTGCGATCCTCGTCCGCCATCTGCGAGGCGAGGTCGACAACTGCTTCCAGGGCGAATGTGGTGGCCGCGATGAAAGAGATCTTGGCACCTACGGCTTCGTGCCGGGCAACCGGCCTGCCCCACTGTTCGCGGACCGCCGACCATTCGCGGGCGATCTTCAGGCACCACTTTCCCGCTCCGACGCACATGGCGGGGAGCGACAGCCGGCCCGTGTTGAGCGTGGTGAGTGCGATCTTGAGACCGGCTCCCTCGGGGCCGATACGGTTGGCGGCCGGGACCCGGACGCGGTGGAAGCGGGTCACGCCGTTCTCGAGCCCGCGCAGCCCCATGAAGGCGTTGCGGTTCTCCACGGTGATGCCCGGGGCGTCCGCCTCGACGACGAACGCGGTGATGCCGCCCTTGTGGCCGACCGACTTCGGGACGCGGGCCATGACGACCAGCAGGTCGGCGACGACACCATTGGTCGTCCACAGCTTCACACCGTCGAGGATGTAGTCGGAACCGTCCGGAACGGCCGAGGTGGCGAGCCGGGCAGGGTCGGAGCCGACATCCGGTTCGGTGAGGAGAAACGCCGAGATGTCGGTGCGGGCGAGCCGGGGAAGGAACGTGTCCTTCTGCTCCTGGCTGCCGAAGAGCTTCAGCGGCTGCGGTACGCCGATGGACTGGTGGGCGGAGAGCAGCGCGCCGATCGCCGGGTTGGCGGAGCCGACCAGGGCGAGCGCCCTGTTGTAGTAGACCTGGGTCAGTCCCAGGCCACCGTACTTCGGGTCGATCTTCATCCCGAGGGCGCCGAGCTCCTTGAGGCCGTTGATGACCTCGTCAGGGATCTTCGCCTCACGCTCGATCAGAGCGCCGTCGATCTTGGTTTCGCAGAAGTCGCGCAACCGGGCGAGGAACGCCTCGCCGCGCCGGACGTCGTCGGCGGGCGGCAGTGGATGCGGATGAATCAGGTCCAGCCGGAAGCGGCCGAGGAAGAGTTCCTTGGCGAAACTGGGCTTGCGCCAGTCCTGCTCGCGTGCGGCTTCGGCCACTTGACGCGCTTCACGCTCGGTGACCTTGGGCGTGTTCTTCGGAGCGGATGGTGCGGACATGAGGAGCTCACCTCGCCGCGTTGTCGGGTGGGCGGACCCGGCCGGTCCGCGCGGAGCGCGCATGCGCGCCTCCCGAGGCATACCAACCGGTGCTACTCGTCCGTATGTACCCGATTCCTGTCGGCCTCACCAGCCCCCGGACGCCGATCGGGTCGAGAGCCACTCCAGTGGCACGTTCAGCGGGCGAACTGCGGTCGGGTCGGGTCGAGGGGGCAGCAGGAACGGCCGGAGCCCCCGCACAGTGGGCTCCGGCCGTTCGTCTGCCGCCTGCTGTCGTGCTGTCCAGGCGGATTACAGGCGGCTCTGTCGGATCGATTCGATCCGGTCTGCGGACTAGAGGGCGAGGCCGGTGAGGACCAGCACACGCTCGTAGGTGTAGTCGTCCATCGCGTAGCGAACACCCTCACGGCCGACGCCGGACTGCTTGGCTCCGCCGTACGGCATCTGGTCCGCGCGGTAGGACGGGACGTCGCCGATGATCACGCCACCGACCTCAAGGGCCCGGTGCGCACGGAACGCGGTCTGCAGGTCGTGGGTGAACACACCTGCCTGCAGGCCGTACTTCGAGGAGTTGACCGAGGCGAAGGCCTCGGCCTCGCCGTCCACCTTCTGTACGGACAGGACCGGTCCGAAGACCTCCTCGCAGGAGAGCTTGACGCCGTCCGGGAGTTCCGCAAGCACGGTCGGCGCGTAGGTGGCACCGTCCCGCTTGCCGCCGGTGAGCAGCTGGGCGCCTGCTTGCACAGCCTCGTCCACCCAGGACTCGACGCGCTTGGCGGCGTCCTCGCTGACGAGCGGGCCGACGTCGGTGGCAGCGTCGGACGGGTCGCCGGTGACCTGGGCCTCGACGGCCGCGACGATCTTCGGGACGAGCCGGTCGTAGACCGAGGCGTCCGCGATGACGCGCTGCACCGAGATGCAGGACTGGCCGCCCTGGTAGTTGGAGAAGGTCGCGATCCGGCTCGCGGCCCAGTCCAGGTCCTCGTCGGAGGCGTAGTCGCCGAGGACGACCGCCGCACCGTTGCCGCCCAGCTCCAGGGTGCAGTGCTTGCGCGGCACCGACTCCAGGATGGAGTAGCCGACCGGGCCGGAACCCGTGAAGGAGATCACGGGCAGGCGCTCGTCCTGGACGAGGGCGGGCATACGGTCGTTGGGCACCGTGAGCACGGACCACGAACCGGCCGGGAGGTCGGTCTCGGCCAGCAGCTCGCCGAGGATCAGCGACGAGATCGGGGTGGCCGGGGCGGGCTTCAGGATGATCGGGGCGCCGACGGCAATGGCCGGGGCGACCTTGTGGGCGCTCAGGTTCAGCGGGAAGTTGAAGGGCGCGATGCCGAGGACCGTGCCGCGCGGGAAGCGCCGGGTCAGCCCGAGACGGCCGGTGCCACCAGCGTCGGTGTCGAGGCGCTGGGCGTCGCCGCCGTTGAAGCGACGGGCCTCCTCGGAGGCGAACCGGAACACGGAGACGGCGCGGCCGACCTCGCCGCGCGCCCACTTGATGGGCTTGCCGTTCTCGGCGGAGATCAGCTGGGCGATCTCCTCGGTGCGCTCCACGAGACGCCGTACGACGTGGTCGAGGGCGGCGGCGCGGACGTGGGCGGGCGTCGCGGCGAACTCCTCGCGCACGGCGTGCGCGGCGGCGACGGCTTCCTCGATCTGCGCGTCGGTCGGCACGCTGACCGTACCGACGAGACGGCCGTCCCAGGGGTTGGTGACGTCGAAGCTGTCCTCGCCGGTGGCCTGGCGGCCGGCGAGCCAGAAGGCGTGGGTGGAAGTCATGGAGGTTCCGGCCCTTCGGAGTCGTGGGGTGTCTTGCCCCCACCGTAGGGCCGGGTCGTCGGCCTGGCGTTTGTCCGCCATGGAGCGAAGTGCGGCAGGCATGCGCCGGTTTGTCGGATGACCGCGCCTGTCAGAATGGTTTGCCGCAACCGTCCGGCGCACGGGGCTTCCTCAGGCGCCGGCCGGGCTTCGTTTCACGGCGTCGACAGGGAGCTGGTGACCTTCAGTGCCAGCCACAGTTCCATCCGGACATCCGGGTCGTCCAGGGAGCGGCCGAGGATCTCCTCCACACGCCGCATCCGGTAGCGCAGGGTGTGGCGGTGCACGCCCAGGTCGGCTGCGGCCGCATCCCACTGACCGTGGTGGGAGAGCCAGGCGCGCAGCGAGGCGACCAGGTCGCCGCGCCCCTTCGCGTCGTGCTCGTACAGGGCGCGGAGCATGCCGTCCGCGAAGGCCCGTACCGCGTCGTCCGCGAGCAGTGGCAGAACCGAGCCGGCCGCCAGCTCTTCGTGCTCGACGAGGGCCCTGCCCCGGCGGCGGGCGACCGAGAGTGCCTGTTCGGCCTGCTTGTATGCGGCGGAGACGGCGATCGGACCCGCCGGTGCGGACAGCCCGACCACCACTTCCCCCTCCTCGGGCGTCTTCTGGTCGCGTGGGGTCCGCTCGTCCTGTGCCCCCGCGTATGCCATGCACGCGGCGACAGCCGCACCACCGTCCGCGGCGAGGACGACGAGCCGCTCGCCCTCGGGAACCGTCAACAGCGTCTCGCCGGCCCGGGAGGCCGCCGCCTCCATCGCTTCACCGAGCAGCGCCGGTGTCGACGGCTCGCTCGCCTCCGCGATCAGCAGCCGGAAAGGAGCATCGAGCAGCCCTCCGTACAGATCCCCGGCAACGGCCCGCGCGTGGTCCGGCTGGCCGGCCAGGAGCATCCGCAGCACCGCCGCACCGAGCCGCTGCTCAGCGCCCTGGAGTGAGCGCGAGCGGGCGGTGGTGAGTGTCAGCAGGGCGACGGCCGAGTGCACGGCGTACCGCTCGGCGGTGCCGAGAGCCGAACCGGTGCCCACGGCCAGGGCGCCCCGGTCCCTGCGGCCGGTGCCCAGGGTCTGGAGCTCGACCCGGTCGTCGGTGTCGCCGACGACCACGCTCGCCGGAGCAGGGCGCTCTCGCAGGCGCTCCACATCGGGGGTGAGCCGGGCGGCACGCCGGGCGGCCCAGTCGGGGGCGGCGGCCACGACGGCACCGGAGGCGTCGTACAGCGCGGCCCAGCCGTCGACCTGCGCGGCGAGCCGGGTGAGGAGTTCGGCGGGTCCGTCCCCCGCGAGTGCGGCCTTGGTCAGATCCCGCTGGGCCTCGAACCCCGCTGTCACCGCCCGGTACTGGTCGGCGGCGATCTCCGACGAAACGGCCTTGGCGATGGCGAGGAACGGGGTGCGGCGCGGCACTTCCAGGATCGGCAGCCCGGCCTCCTCCCCGGCGTCGATCAGCGGCTGGGGTACGTCGTCGTAGTTGACGCCCACGGCGAAGCCCAGCCCGACGACTCCGGCGCCGGCCAGCCGTCGCACGTACCGTCGCATCGCTTCGGGGTTCTCCGCGTCAAGGTTGGTGGCGGTGACGAGAAGGAGCTCTCCACCCTCCATGTAAGGGACGGGGTCGGCGAGCTCGCTGGCATGCGCCCAGCGCACGGGCTGGTCGAGCCGGTCCGCCCCCGCACGCACCGTGAGTTTGAGCGCCGAGTGCTGGACGAGCGAGGCGAGAGTGGGGGGCATGGAGACCGCGGGACCTTCAGGAGTCGATTTTGCCGTCCCGTACGAACGGCTCCTCCCGATTCTGCCAGGGCGGCAGGGTCCGCCGTAACCGCTCCCAGAGATTCGGCACCGTTCCCGCCCACCGGATCCGCTGCGGAGGACCCGGTCCGCACGTCAAGGCCGCACGGACACGGTTCAGCCGTTCAGGTTCACCAGCAGGGGCGGCGCGTGGTCCCCTCGTACGGTCGTGAGGGACAGCACCGCGTGTCCGGCCGGAACGCGATGGGCCAGTTCGGAGGCGGACCAGCGTTCGCGTTCGACCTGGCGTACGGTCACCGCGTCCGTGGTCACGGCCTTCCCGGTGACCAGTTTGCGGAAGGCGTGGATGGCCCGGGTCATCGGCTGGTCGGCGAAGACCGTGCGCTGGGTGATGTCCCTCGTCTCGACCCATTCTGTGCCCCACGCCTCGGCGAACTTCTTGCCGTCCCAGGTGGTGATCCCGGAGAACGCCATCCGGCAGCCCACGGCGCCGAGCAGCGCCGTGTGGAGGTTCTCCGGGACGTCGTCGAGGGTGCGCAGCGTGACCACGGCTCCGGCGTGCGCGGAGCGCAGCCGCTGGATTCCGCGGACGGTGTCGGGGGTCAGGGCGCGGGTCGCGTCGTCGAGGACGAGGCAGGCGAAGAGCGAGCGGTCCGTGCGGGTGGCGGCGCTCGCTGTGAACTGGGCGAGGACAAGGCGGGCCAGCATCCGCGACGCCTCGGCGTGGCCGCGTTCGGGCAGGTCGATGCGGACCCTCAGTGGGTGTTCCAGGGCCCGCAGGGAGAAGGGGCGGGCCTTGCCGGTGGTGTCGAAGAAATCGGCGAACGCGGGCCGGTCGAGGAGCGCGACCCGGTCGGCGAGCGCGGGTCCGGCGTCGCCGGGGGCGCCGGGGGCGCCGGACTGGCGGGCGCGCGCGTCCAGTTCGCGGTGCATGTCCTGCCTGCCCGTCGCGTCGAGGGCCGCGCGCAGGGTGGAGAGCGTCTCCGGTACGCCGTCGAGCAGTTCCCGCAGCTCCGGGACGGGGGGGAAGCGGCCGTGGGCGGCGCGGTAGGGACCGAGGAGCTGGGAGAGGGCGGTGGCGGCGCGTCGGCTGTCCACCTCCTGGAGATCACCGACGAGCCCCTCGGCCAGCACGGCAGCGGCTTCGTCGGGGTCGGTGGTGCCTCCGTACAGGTCGAGATCGTGGACGGAGGACGGGTCGCCGAGCTTGACCACGACGTCGAAGCCCTCGTCGGCGCCGAGCTGGGTTCCGGCGGCGCACACCGCGACGACGGCGGCGCGTCCGGCGAGCGCTTGGAGGGCGAGGGATTCGACGACCGGCCGGATCAATGCGCGGCTCTTGCCCGCGCCCGGCGGCCCGACCGCCAGCAGGGACGTGCCGAGCAGCCCGGGGTCGAGGGCGATGCCGTTGCCGCGGCGCGCGTAGGGGTTGCGTTCGCTGTCGTCGACGGTGCCGAGTCTGACCTGGTCGACCAGCAGATCGTGCCGGGCGGCACGGACCGGGAGATCACGTGCGCCGGAGGGGTGGGTGCAGGCGGCGGCGCCGTTGCGCAGCACGGTGTCGGTGAAGGCGGGGAGCCGGCTGCTGTCGGCGCGTACGGACGTCCAGGCACGTCGGATACGGGCGTAGTCGACGTCGTTCATCCGGCCCGACCGCGCCTCCTGGGAGAGCTTGGCGGCGACCTGGTTCTGTCCGGCGGCGCGCAGGTCGGGCCACTCGGCCGGATCGTCCGCGCCGTCGTCGGCGCGGCCTTCGGTGCCCCGGCCCGCGTCCTGGGCCGCGCCGCCGTGCACGTTGTCGTTCGCGCGCTCGGCCGTGGCGGCGTGGGCCGTCGGCGGGTGCTGCGGTCCGTTGCCGCCGGAGGTCCGGCGCCGCAGTTCCGCCCATCGTCCGAGCTTCGCGAACGGCCACACGATCACCAGGGTGATCAGGGCGTACAGCGTGTACGTGACCGCGGTGGTCACGGTGCGGTCGGTGCCCAGCCACGGTGCGGCGAAGCTGAAGGTGAGCTCCATGCCCGGCACGGTCCCGTTCCATACGAGGATCCAGACCAGCAGGGCGCCGACCGCGGCGCCGCCGGCCCGGGCGGCGGGTCCCCGGCCCCCGACCCATCGTTCGAACGCGGCGCGCCAGTTACCCAAGCGGCCGAACCCGTAGAAGATGGCTCCGATGATCAGGAGGCGGTATATGTCGAGCGCCCGTACGGCCCCGTGGGTCAGCGGCTGATCGCCGAACGGTCCCCACCAGCCGTCGGGGGTGAAGAGTGTCAGCGGGACCCGCCAGTACGGGATGTATCCATTGCGCCAGAGCGACCAGACGAGGATGGAGGCCAGCAGTGAGATCACGGCTCCGCTGAGCAGGGTGCGGTCGGGCGTGCGCTCCTCTTCCTGGGCGGGCCGGGAGGTGTGACCGAACCGCCAGACGCCCGGTTCCGCGATGGGCCTGGGGATGCGCAGCCAGTCGCCGAGGGAGGGCCCGGAGGCCGGTGCGTGGCCCGGCATGGGCGGCAGCACGGGCGGTGGTGGGCCGGCCGGGCGCGGCACCGAATGACCGGAGCGGGTGCCGCGTGAGTCGTACGTGCCCTCGGTGTCCATGTGCTGTCCCTCGTCCCCTGACCAGCGCCGACCGGTAACTCCGGGCGCGGGCGCCCGATCCCCTCAATCTAGTGCCCCGTACCACCCCCTAAGACGCTGTCGAGCGGGATGTCTCGCACCTGTTGCCGGGCCAGGGGCCATGCCGGTCGCTATGTCCGTGACGGACAACCGCGACCCGCCACTTCTCCCGAACGGAACATGCCGGACCCCCGGCCTCGCCCCTAGCCTGCAGAGAGAGAAGCGTCCGAAACACCCCCAGGAGCCCCGCATGACCGCAATTCCGCAGGAGCGCCGCGTCGTCACTGCCATTCCCGGCCCGAAGTCGGTGGAGCTGCAGGCCCGCCGTCTCGCGACGGTCGCCGCAGGTGTGGGCTCCACCCTGCCGGTGTTCACCGCCCGTGCCGGTGGCGGGATCATCGAGGACGTGGACGGCAACCGCCTGATCGACTTCGGCTCCGGCATCGCCGTGACCTCGGTCGGCGCCTCCGCCGAGGCCGTCGTACGCCGCGCGTCCGCGCAGCTGGCCGACTTCACCCACACCTGTTTCATGGTCACGCCGTACGAGGGGTACGTCGAGGTCTGTGAGCAGCTCGCCGAGCTGACGCCGGGCGACCACGCCAAGAAGTCCGCGCTGTTCAACTCCGGCGCCGAGGCCGTCGAGAACGCCGTGAAGATCGCCCGTGCCTACACCAAGCGCACCGCCGTCGTCGTCTTCGACCACGGTTACCACGGCCGGACGAACCTCACGATGGCGCTGACCGCCAAGAACATGCCGTACAAGCAGGGCTTCGGTCCGTTCGCGCCCGAGGTCTACCGCGTCCCGGTGGCGTACGGCTACCGCTGGCCGACCGGTGCGGAGAACGCCGGCGCCGAGGCGTCCGCCCAGGCCATCGACCAGATCACGAAGCAGATCGGCGCCGACAACGTCGCCGCGATCATCATCGAGCCGGTGCTCGGCGAGGGCGGCTTCATCGAGCCGGCGAAGGGCTTCCTCCCGGCGATCGCGCAGTTCGCCAAGGACAACGGCATCGTCTTCGTCGCGGACGAGATCCAGTCCGGCTTCTGCCGTACCGGCCAGTGGTTCGCCTGTGAGGACGAGGGCATCGTCCCCGACCTGATCACCACCGCCAAGGGCATCGCGGGCGGTCTGCCGCTCTCCGCCGTGACGGGTCGCGCCGAGATCATGGACGCCGCGCACGCGGGCGGCCTCGGCGGTACGTACGGCGGAAACCCGGTGGCCTGCGCGGGCGCGCTCGGCGCCATCGAGACGATGCGCGAGCTGGACCTGAACGGGAAGGCGAAGCACATCGAGGAGGTCATGAAGGGCCGCCTCGCCGAGATGCAGGCGAAGCTGCCGAACGGCGATGTCATCGGTGACATCCGCGGCCGTGGCGCGATGATCGCGATCGAGCTGGTGAAGTCCGGCACGAAGGACCCGAACCCGGAGGCCGCCGCGAAGCTCGCGAAGGCCTGCCACGCCGAGGGCGTGCTCGTCCTCACCTGTGGCACGTACGGCAATGTGCTGCGCTTCCTGCCGCCGCTGGTGATCGGTGAGGACCTGCTGAACGAGGGCCTCGACGTCATCGAGCAGGCTTTCACCCAGATCTGATCCGGTCCCGGCGCCGATCCTGACCGGGCCCACGTGAGGGTCTGTGAAGAAGGTGTGGGGGGCCGATGGCGGGATCCGATTCCGGCTGTCGCTCCCCCACCGGCTGCCGTACGGTTTCTGCAGATGAGAGAAACACCCCGCTCGCAGGGCACTGCGAGTGAGACCGGGTCGGAGCTTCCCCAGCACCGTCCTGGTCGTGCCTTCGCGCACACCACTGGAGCGTCTGGCTCCGGAACTCCTCACCGATCGGATGGCCGCTCGCCCCAAACCCCCCGGGGCGCGCGGCAAACCGATCCCGGCGGCCCGATTGCGGTTCTTTACTACGGTAAGTAACTGGATCAGCCCGCAACGCCGAAGGGCGGAAGCTACCCCCCAGCTTCCGCTCTTCGGCTTGCCACACAACTCATGCGTACGGCAGATCAGGCTCGCCGGAACTCCACCCGCTCGATCAGGTCACCGCGCTTGCCAGGCGCTGGGGAACGCGTCAGGCGGACTTGCCCGAGCATTGTCGGAGTAAACAGCAGTGCAGCAATGGCCCGTTGAGCGGAAACCGGCGTGCGGAGCCACCGCGTGGTCACGTTGCCTCCCGGGCTGAACAGCGTGCTCAGCGCAGTGGGACGGGACAGCTCACGGACCTGGTCCTCAAGTTCCTTGATCTTTCCCTCCAGTCGCTCCACGGACCGGGCCAGGATGTGGGCCTCGGCCAGCGTCTCCGACTTGGCCTCTTCCATCTCCCTGAGATCAGCGCGGCCCTTGGCCAGCTGATCCCGTACAGCTGCGACCTGAGATTCATTGCCGTCGTCAGAGGAATCTTCGTAAGCATCCGGCCGGTTCAGGTGGGCCACAACCATGCGGGTCAGGATCTCATCCACACCCGCCTTGCCTACACGCACACAGCCCTTGCCCTTGCACACGTAGGCGGCTGTATCGCGCTTGTACGAGACGGTGATCGGACCGGAGCACACGTCGCAGACGACGGCTCCGGTGAACTCGTGCCGTGGTGCGCCCGAATTGCCCGTGAACCGGGACGGGTCGGCCAGGATCCCTTGCACCTCGTAGAACAGCTCATCGCTGACCAGCCGTTCCCACGACGCCTTGACTGTCGTGCCCTTGGTGGAGCGCAGCCCGATGTAGGCAACGTTCAGCGCCAGGTCACGCATGGTCTCTGGTGAAATCGGCTTGCCCCTGCGGCCGGTGATGCCCTTCGCCGCCCAGTCCCGCGCGATGACTCCCACAACATGAGCACCTCGGCGCCGAACTGGCCGCTCGTCAGCTCGCCCATCAGCCGGTCGTAGCCGTCACGCGCCTTGGTGGCGTAACGGGAGGCGCTCCCCTGGTCCTGGTACGGCATGCCGAGCACAAAACCTTCGCGTCGGCGGCCCGCTTGTTGTCCTGGCGCTGCTCCGGGATGGAGCGCTCCCCCTCGGCGGACACCCGCAGATACTCCCGGACGGTCAGTGCGGCTGCTGGCAGGCTGTTCATATGACGCCCTCCCCGATTCAGCGGTACCCTCACAGGAGAACCCCCAAGCAAGGTACTACCCCTCCTGTTCCTGGGTGGTCGGTTCTTCGTATTTCTCTGGTGCCGTCGCTGCTCGCGGTCTTCGCACTCGTCACCTGGCAGGTCGTGGCCGACGGCCCCCTGCTCGGACCGGACGAACAGATCAGCCAGGCGCTGGTCGGTCACGGTCCCGCCGGGCTCGCCGAATTCTTCACCGATCTCGGCAATATGCAGGTCGCCCTCCCGGTGCTGGCCTGCGCGATCGTCTTCTCCCTGACCCGCGGCACCCGCCGCGAACCGCTCTACTCCGCCCTCGCGATGGCGGCCGTACCCGCGCTGATTGTCCCCCTGAAGGTGTGGACCGATCGCCAGGGACCCCTGACCGAGGCGACCGGCTACTACCCGTCGGGCCATACCGCGACGGCCGCGGTGGCGTACGGAGCGGCGTCGATGCTCCTGGTCCCGCACCTGAAGCGGTCCTGGCCGATGCTCGTCGCCGCCATCCTGCTGACAGCGGCGACGAGCATCGGCCTGGTACTGCGCGGCTACCACTGGCCGCTGGATGTGGTCGGCAGCTGGTGTCTGAGCGGGGTGCTGCTGATGGCGCTGCGGGTGGCCAGCCGCCGAAGCAGGCGCCGAAGTTCTTCGAGCACCCCCACTGATCGAGGCGGTCCTGGACCTGGCGCAGGTTGCGGTCGTCGCGCAGGGATACCCCAGACCGAGTAGGTTGCCCAGACCTCTGATGCCTCATTCTCCGTCACCGTCCCGGGCGGCCGCCCCTGCAGCCTCATGCATCGCCGGCTCCAGCAGTGTCGCGTCGGTGAGCGTTCCCGAGCCGTCCGGCGGAATCAGCCGGCGCACCCGGCCGGCCGTCCGCCCCGGGTACGGCACGACGATCCAGGTCCCGTGCCCCGCCCCCCCGTACCCCTGTTCCGACCCAGCGGGCAACCGTGCCCGGCGGCGCGAAGAAGCCCATCCCGGCGTCGCCGAAATGGGAGAGGACCGGACCCGGCCGGTCGATGAGGCGGGTGAGCACATCGAGCGTCGGATAGCCGAGCTCCCGCGGACGATTCAGTACGTCCCAGCGCCTGCCGGCAGGAAGGAGCGCAATCCCCTCGGGATTGCGCTCCCATTCCCACCGGCAGGCATCCGGATCCGGTGCCACCGATGCAAGCCACTCGACTGCCGCCCTTGCCCCCGAGCCAGTCATGGCCGGTCTCCCTTTCCGCGTGCACCGACAGTGCGTACACACGGCGAGAGAGGGGGGTGCCCGGATCATTACGCAGGCTGGGGCCACCAGTTGACAGTGACCCGGGTCACACTCCGAGCGTCCCGGCTCGCGGCTCGGTCAGCTGTCGAAGCCGAGCCCCAGGCGGTCCATCGTCCGCAGCCACAGATTGCGGTGCCCGCCATTGCTGTCCGCCCTGGCCAGGGACCTCTTCGTGAGTTCGATCCCGGCCCAGGCGAACGGCTCCGGGGGGAACGGCATCGGCTTGGTGCGCACCATTTCCAGACCGGTCCGCTCGGTCCTTTCGCCGGACAGCAGGTCGAGCATCACATCGGCGCCGAACCGGGTTGCTCCGACACCGAGCCCGGTGAATCCGGCGACGTAGGCGACCCGCCCCTGATGGGCCGTACCGAAGAAGGCAGAGAAGCGGGAACAGGTGTCGATCGCACCGCCCCAGGCGTGGCTGAAACGCACTCCGGCCAGCTGCGGGAAGCAGTCGAAGAACTGGCCGGCGAGCTTGAGGAACGTCTCCGGCCGCTGGTCGAGATCGGCGCTCAGCCGGCCACCGTACGGATAGATCGCGTCATAGCCGCCCCACAGGATCCGGTTGTCCGCGGAGAGTCGGAAGTAGTGGAACTGGTTGGCGCTGTCGCCCAGCCCCTGCCGGTTCTTCCAGCCGATGGAGGCGAGCTGGTCGGCGGTGAGCGGTTCGGTCATCAACGCGTAGTCGTAGACCGGGACGGTGTACGGACGCACCCGCTTCACCAGTGACGGGAAGATGTTCGTGCCCAGCGCGACCCGCCGGGCAAGGACCTTCCCGTACGGCGTGCGGACCGCCATCCCGGTGGCGGTCCTGGCCAGTTCGAGGCCCCGAGTGTGCTCGTACACCCGTACTCCCAGATCGAGACAGGCCCGCTTCAGCCCCCAGGCGAGCTTGGCGGGGTGCAGCATGGCGACCCCGCGCCGGTCCCAGAGCCCACCCAGGAAAGTCGGTGAGTCGACCTCCGCGCGCAGTGCGTCCTGATCGAGGAATTCCACTCCGGTGAAGCCGAGTTCCTCCGCTTCCCGGTGCCATTCCCGGAGTTCTTCGAGCTGGTGCGGTTCCGTGGCGACATCGATCTCGCCGGTGCGCTCGAACTCGCAGTCGATGGAGTAGCGGGCGACAGCCGCCTCGATGGCGTCGAGATTCTGCTCGCCCAGCTCCTCCAGCTTCTTGATCTCGTCGGGCCAGCGTTCCAGGCCGTTGGGGAGGCCATGGGTGAGGGAGGCGGCGCAGAATCCGCCGTTGCGGCCCGAGGCGGCCCAGCCCACCTCGTGCCCCTCGATCAGTACGACGTCCCTTTCCGGGTCGCGTTCCTTGGCGATCAGTGCGGTCCACAGTCCGCTGTATCCGCCGCCGACGATGAGCAGATCGCAGTGCTCGTCGCCGGTGAGCGCGGGAAGCGCGTCGGGCCTGCCGGGGTCGTCCAGCCAGAACGAGACCGGCCGGGCGCCGGAGAGTGATTGTGCAGCAGTACGCATGGCAGCTGGGGCCATGGTTTCCAACTCCTTCAGGACTTCAGGTTCGTGCGCTGTTCTTTCGTCGGTTCGCGATCAGCTGGCCGACGACAACCACCAGTACGGCAATGATGAACATCGCCGTGCCGATGACGTTGATCTGCACGGGTGTGCCGCGCTGTGCCGAACCCCAGACGAACATGGGGAAGGTCACGGTCGAGCCCGCGTTGAAATTGGTGATGATGAAATCGTCGAAGGAGAGCGCGAAGGCGAGCAGCGCTCCCGCGGCGATTCCGGGGGCGGCGATCGGCAGGGTCACCCGCAGGAACGTCTGCACGGGGCCCGCGTACAGATCGCGGGCCGCCTCCTCCAGCCTCGGGTCCATCGACATCACGCGCGCCTTGACCGCCGTCACGACGAAACTCAGGCAGAACATGATGTGCGCGATGAGGATCGTCCAGAAACCGAGCTGCGCACCCATGTTGAGGAAGAGCGTGAGCAGCGAGGCGGCCATGACGACCTCGGGCATCGCCATCGGCAGGAAGATCAGCGAGTTGATCGCGCCGCGCGCCCGGAAGCGGTAGCGGACCAACGCGAAGGCGATCATCGTGCCGAGCGCGGTCGCGCCGATGGTCGCCCAGGTGGCGATCTGGAGGGAGAGCGAGAGCGAGCCGCACATGTCGGCGACGCCGCAGGGGTCCTTCCAGGCGTCCAGTGAGAAGCGCTGCCAGGCGTAGTTGAAGCGCCCGTTCGGCTTGTTGAAGGAGAACACCATGACGACGATGTTCGGCAGGATCATGTACGCGAGGGTCAGCAGACCCGCGATGACGATCAGATGGCGGCGGAGCCAGCGCAGTACGGACATCAGACCAGGTCCTCCGTCCCGGAGCGGCGGATGTAGACGGTGACCATCAGCAGGACGACCGCCATGAGGATGAAGGAGAGCGCGGCCGCCGTCGGATAGTCGAGGACGCGCAGGAACTGGGTCTGGATGACGCTGCCGACCATCTTGGTGTCGGTGGAGCCCAGCAGTTCCGCGTTGACGTAGTCACCGCTGGCCGGGATGAAGGTCAGCAGCGTTCCGGAGACGACTCCCGGCATGGAGAGCGGAAAGGTCACCTTGCGGAAGGTGGTGGCGGGGGTGGCGTACAGATCGCCGGCCGCCTCGTGCAGCCTGCCGTCGATCCGCTCCAGCGAGGTGTAGAGCGGCAGGATCATGAACGGCAGGAAGTTGTACGTGAGACCGCAGACCACGGCCATCGGCGTGGCCAGCACCCGGTTGGACTCCGTCCAGCCGAGCCAGCTGGTGACGTCCAGGATGTGCAGCGTGTTCAGTACGTCGACGACCGCGCTGCTGTCCGCGAGGATCGTCTTCCAGGCGAGGGTACGGATCAGGAAGCTGGTGAAGAACGGTGCGATGACCAGCACCAGGACGACATTGCGCCAGCGGCCCGCCTTGAACGCGATGAGATACGCGAGCGGGTAGCCGAGCAGCAGGCACAGGATCGTCGCGGTGCCCGCGTAGAGCAGGGACCGGATGAACTGCGGGTAGTAGTCCTTCAGCGCATCCCAGTACGTCTGGAAGTGCCAGGTGACCTGGAATCCCTTCTCCAGGGAGCCGGTCTGCACGGAGGTCGATGCCTGGTAGACCAGCGGCAGCGCGAAGAAGACGACGAGCCACAGGATGCCGGGGAGCAGCAGCCAGTAGGGGACGAGGCGCTTGCGGGTGGAGGCCTTGCGTACCGGGAGTTCGGCAGGGTCTGTGGGCGGCGCGGGCGGCGCTTCGGTGACGGTCACGTCGCGTCCTCCACCGTCTCCACGCCTGCGTCGATGTCCTGGGCCGCGTCGAGGCCGAAGGTGTGCGCGGGGTTCCAGTGCAGGACGACTTCGGCTCCCGAGGTGAGCCGGGTGTCGCGCTCGATGTTCTGCTCGTACACCTGAAGCGCCTTGCCGGCCGGGCTCTCCACCACGTACTGCGTGGAGACACCGATGAAGCTGGAGTCGATGATCCGGCCGGTGACCCGGTTGCGTCCGGCGGCTATGGAGTCCGCGTCGTCGACATGGGCGAGGGAGATCTTCTCCGGACGGACGCCGAGCAGCAGCCTGCCGCCACGGGCGGTGGGTGCCTGACACCGCCCGGCGGGCAGCCGCAGCGTCATGCCGCCCGCACCGACCAGGATGTCCTCGCCGGCCTCGGTGATCTCGCCCTCGATGAGGTTGGAGGTGCCGAGGAAGTTGGCGACGAACGTCGTCTTCGGATTCTCGTACAGATCGGCCGGGGCGCCGAGCTGTTCGACGCGGCCCCCGTTCATCACCGCGACGGTGTCGGCCATGGTCATGGCCTCCTCCTGGTCGTGGGTGACGTGGATGAACGTGATGCCGACCTCGGTCTGGATGCGCTTGAGCTCCAGCTGCATCTGGCGGCGCAGCTTGAGGTCGAGGGCGCCGAGCGGCTCGTCGAGCAGGAGCACCTGCGGGTGGTTGATCAGGGCGCGGGCGACGGCGACGCGCTGCTGCTGGCCGCCGGAGAGCTGGTGCGGTTTGCGCTTCGCGAAGTCGCCGAGCTGGACGAGGTCCAGCATGTCGTCGACCTGCTTCTTGACCGACTTGATGCCGCGCCGGCGCAGACCGAAGGCGACGTTCTCGGTGATGTCGAGGTGCGGGAAGAGCGCGTAGCTCTGGAAGACGGTGTTGACGGGCCGCTTGTACGGAGGGAGGTCGGTGATGTCCCGGCCGCCCAGCGAGATGGTGCCGGTGGTGGCCTCCTCCAGCCCCGCGATCATCCGCAGGGTGGTGGTCTTGCCGCAGCCGGACGCCCCGAGCAGGGCGAAGAAGGAGCCCTGCGGAACGGTCAGATCGAGCGGCTGGACGGCTTTGAAGGAACCGTACGTCTTGCTGATCCCGGTGAGGCGGACGTCGCCGCCTTCTGTCTGCTGCTGTGTCATGGGTCGCAGTCCCAGTGGTGTCAGGGGGAGGTCGGGGGAAGGAAAGGCGGGCCGGTCAGGCGCCGATGAGCTTGGCGAACTTCTCTTCGTACGCCGTCTCTTCCTCGGAGGTCAGCGAGCGGAAGGCGTGCGACCGGGCCGCCATCTCCTTGTCGGGAAGGATCAGGACGTTGTCGGCCATCGCCTGGTCGATCTTCGCCAGTTCGTCGCGGACTCCGTCGACCGGACAGACGAAGTTGATGTACGCGGCGAGCTCGGCGGCGACCGACGGTTCGTAGTAGTAGTCGATGAGCTTCTCGGCGTTGGTCTTGTGCCGGGCCTTCACCGGGACGAGCAGGTTGTCGCTGGAAATGATGTAACCGGCGGCCGGGATGGCGTACTTGATGTCCGGGTTTCCGGCCTGGAGCTGGATGATGTCGCCCGCCCAGGCGACGCAGGCGGCGATGTCGCCCTTGTCGAGGTCGGCCGTGTAGTCGTTGCCGGTGAAGCGCCGGATCTGGTTCTTGTCGACGCCCTTCTGGAGCCGGCCGATCGCGGCGTCGTAGTCGGCGTCGGTGAAGGTGCCGGGGTCCTTGCCCATGTCGAGCAGGGTCATGCCGATGGAGTCGCGCATCTCCGAGAGGAAGCTGACCCGTCCCTTGAGCTTCGGGTCGTCGAGCAGCTGGCTGACGGAGTCGACTTTGCGGCCTCCGGTCGCCTTGGAGTTGTAGGCGATGACGGTGGGAATGCCCGCCCACGGGTACGAGTAGGCGCGGCCGGGGTCCCAGTCCGGGGAGCGGAACTGGGCCGAGAGGTTGGCGTAGGCGTGCGGCAGGTTCGACGCGTCGAGCTTCTGCGCCCAGCCGAGGCGGACGACGCGGGCGGCCAGCCAGTCGGTGACGCAGATGATGTCGCGGCCGGTGTCCTGGCCGGCCGCGAGCTGCGGCTTGATCTTGCCGAAGAACTCGACGTTGTCGTTGATGTCCTCGGTGTACTTGACCTTGATCCCGGTGCGCTCCGTGAACGCCTCCAGGGTGGGCCGGTGCTTGCCGTCGTCGGTGACGTCCATGTACTCGGTCCAGTTGGAGAAGTTGATCTGCTTCTCCTTGGCCGAGTGGTCGTCGGAGGCCGCCGCTGCGTCCCCTTCCCGCTTCGCGGGCGGGATGCCGCACGCGCTCAGCGTGCCCAGGCCGCCGAGCGCGAGCGCGCCCATGCCGGAGGCGCGCAGCAACGAACGGCGGGTGAGGGCGCCCCTGCCACTGGTAAGACTGCGCCGCATCGCGGCCAGTTGGGCCGCGGAGAGGTGCTCCGGCTCGTACTGCTCCATGCGTGTTGCCCTTTCGGGTGGGTGTGGCCGTTGTCCGGCCTGGCTATCGGTCCCCGAAGATAGTGCGGTGCCAGTCCTTCCGGGCGACCGCGGTGTTGTCGTACATCACGTGCTTGACCTGTGTGTACTCCTCGAATGAGTACACCGACATGTCCTTGCCGAAGCCGCTGGCCTTGTATCCGCCGTGCGGCATCTCGCTGATGATCGGGATGTGGTCGTTGATCCAGACGCAGCCCGCCTTGATCTCGCGGGTGGCGCGGCCCGCCCGGTACAGGTCGCGGCTCCAGGCGGAGGCGGCGAGTCCGTACGGGGTGTCGTTGGCGAGGGCGATGCCCTCGTCGTCGGTGTCGAAGGGCAGCACGACCAGGACCGGGCCGAAGATCTCCGACTGGACGATCTCGCTGTCCTGGGCGGCGCCCGCGACGAGCGTCGGCCGGTAGTAGGCGCCGTCCGCGAGATCGCCGCCGGGGGCCTCACCGCCGGTGACGACGGTGGCGTACGCACGGGCGCGCTCGACGAAGCCGGCGACCCGGTCCCGCTGGGCGTGGCTGATCAGCGGACCGAGGTCGGTCGACGGGTCGAAGGGGTCGCCGAGCCGGACGGTCTCCATCAGCGAGGCGACGCCCTGAACGAAGGCGTCGTAGAGCGGCCGCTGGACGTAGGCGCGGGTGGCGGCGGTGCAGTCCTGGCCGGTGTTGATGAGCGCTCCGGCGACCGCGCCGTTGACAGCGGCCTCCAGGTCGGCGTCGTCGAAGACCAGGAAGGGGGCCTTGCCGCCGAGTTCGAGATGGAGGCGCTTGACGGTGGCGGTGGCGATCTCCGCGACCCGCTTGCCGACGGCGGTGGAGCCGGTGAAGGAGGTCATCACGACGTCCGGGTGGCCGACGAGATGTTCGCCGGCTTCCTTGCCCGCTCCGGTGACGATGTTGATCACACCGTCCGGGATGCCTGCCTCGGTGGCCGCCTGGGCGAACATCAGCGAGGTCAGCGGGGTGATCTCGGCGGGCTTCAGCACGATCGTGTTGCCCGCCGCGACCGCCGGGAGGACCTTCCAGGCGGCCATCTGGAGCGGGTAGTTCCAGGGGGCGATCGAGCCGACGACGCCGATGGCCTCGCGGCGTACGTACGAGGTGTGGTCGCCGTCGTACTCCCCGGCGGCCTTGCCCTCCAGGTGGCGGGCGGCGCCGGCGAAGAAGGAGGTGTTGTCGACGGTGCCGGGCACGTCGAACTCGGTGGAGAGCTTGATGGGCTTGCCGCACTGGAGCGACTCGGCGTACGCGAAGTCGTCGGCCTGCTCCGCGAGGACGGCGGCGAACCGGTGCATCGCCTCGGACCGCTCGGCCGGGGTGGCACCCGACCAGCCGGGGAACGCCTCGCGGGCGGCCGCGACCGCCGCGTCGACATCGGCGGTGCCCGCCAGTTCGTAGGTGTAGACGATCTCGCCCGTAGCCGGGTTCACGACGTCGTGGCTGCGTCCCGATGTGCCGGAGCGCAGCTTTCCGCCGATGTACTGCGCGCCGGCCGCGAAGCGGTCCTGCACCTGGAAGCCGTTGCCCATGACGCTCTCCTCCGCCGCTGTCTCCGTGAACCGGGGCGGCGTACCTTCTGCTGGATTTGAGTGCCGATCCTGACAGAGGAGACTGAGCCCAACAAGTGATTCCGTTGTTGCCTTTTGGTTACGCAACGGAATCTGTCGACCATGTGTCGCGTCGCCGCGGAAATCCACGTACGGAGTGTCAGTGGCGGATGCCACACTCGCATGTCATGGAACACCTGAGCGAGCTCGTGGCGCGGACCCGTCGCGGGGAGAAAGTGAAGTACCTGCCGTTCTGGGGACACCGCCCTCGGCCGGACGGGCGGATCGGCGCGAGCTGCCTCAGCCAGTGGTGGCCTTCGCCGTTCACGGTCGACGGGGTGACGTACGCGTCGGCCGAGCACTGGATGATGGCCGGCAAGGCGCGGCTCTTCGGCGACGCGGAGGCGGAGCGCCGTGCGCTGTCCGCGAGCAGCCCCGCGGCGGCGAAGAAGGCAGGCCGGCTGGTCCGCGCCTTCGATGACACGGTGTGGGAGCGGGAGCGGTTCGCCCTGGTGGTGGCGGGCAGTGTCCACAAGTTCGGCCAGGACGCCGGGCTGCGCGCGTTCCTGCTGAACACCGGGGACCGGGTGCTGGTCGAGGCGAGCCCCCTGGACAGGATCTGGGGCATCGGACTGGCGGCGGACGACCCGCGTGCGGAGGATCCGGCGACCTGGCGGGGGCTGAATCTGCTGGGGTTCGCCCTCATGGAGGCGCGAACACGGCTGCGCGCCGTACCCGACGCGATATGAAAAGGCCCGCCGGGCGGTCGGGGTTCTCCCCACCGCCCGGCGGGCCGTGCTCTGTGCGGCGGCATTCCTGCCTCTATCGCGTGCCGTCCACGACCAGGGACGTTCCGTACGTGTCGTCGTACCGGTAGCTGTCGTCGTTGTTGAAGTCGTGGGTCACGCCCCAGATCAGGAAGCCCAGGAACGCTCCGCTGATCACGATGCCGAGCGAGCCCAGGATGATGCCGGCCAGTGCGACGCCGCCGTTGTTCGCCTCACCCCGGTTGACCCGGCCACGGCCTATGAGACCGAAGATCAGCGCGAGGACGCCGAGGACGACCCCGAGCCCCCACATGCAGAAGCCGGCCACGGCGATGATGCCGAGCACCATCGACGCGATACCGAGCCCGTTCGCGGGCGCCGGTCCGCCCCAGGCCGCCTGGCCGTAGCCGGGGTATCCCGGATAACCGCCGTACTGCGGAACGGGTGCGGCGGGGTATCCGTACTGTCCTGCCGGAGGGACCTGCTGCCCGGGACCGTTCGGCGCGATCGGCGGCGGCGGTACGTCCCCGGGCACCTGTCCCGCTCCGGGCAGGGGGCCGGTCCCCGGTGCGGCAAAGGGGCCGGTCCCCGGTGCGGCGCCGAACCCCGCTGTGGGCACCGGTCCCGTTCCTGCGGCCGGCATCGAGGTGACCGTCTGCTGGTCGTGCACAGCGGGCGGGCGCGGGTCACCGGTCTGCTTCTCCAGCGGCACCCTGTTGTCCGGCGGAGCCCACGGATCGCGTGGCACAGCCCCGTCCGCAGGCTGCTCTGTGTTCTCTGACATGGGCCTCCCCCATCGTGGTCCCGTCATGCTACGGCCCGCCCCGGCAACCGCCGCTCCGGCCTACGATGATCCCCGTCCCACACCGGGCCGTCCCGTGCCCGAACCGCTCCACGTCATGCCTCCGGAGGATCCGATGACCGATCTGCACCCCTTCATCGCGGGGCTGCCCAAAGCCGAACTGCATGTCCACCATGTCGGATCCGCCTCGCCCCGCATCGTCGCCGAACTGGCCGCCCATCACCCGGACTCCAAGGTCCCCACCGACCCCGAGGCGCTGGCCGACTACTTCTCCTTCACCGATTTCGGCCACTTCATCGACGTCTATCTCTCCGTCGTGGACCTGGTCCGCACCCCGGAGGACGTCCGGCTGCTGACCTTCGAGGTCGCCCGTGACATGGCCCGGCAGAACATCCGGTACGCGGAGCTGACCGTCACCCCGTTCAGCTCGACCCGGCGCGGCATTCCGGAGCAGGGCTTCATGGAGGCGATAGAGGACGCCCGCAAGGCCGCCGAGGCCGAGCTCGGGGTCGTCCTGCGCTGGACCTTCGACATTCCCGGCGAGGCCGGGCTCGAATCAGCCGAGGAGACCACCCGGCTCGCGGTGGACCTGCGGCCGGAGGGCCTCGTCGCGTTCGGGCTCGGCGGTCCGGAGATCGGCGTGCCCCGACCGCAGTTCAAGCCCTACTTCGACCGGGCGATCGCCGAGGGGCTGCACTCCGTCCCACACGCCGGGGAGACCACGGGTCCTGAGACGATCTGGGACGCCCTCACCGAACTGCGCGCCGAGCGCATCGGCCACGGCACCAGCGCCACCCGCGACCGCAGGCTCCTCGACCACCTCGCCGAGCACCGGATCGCGCTGGAGGTCTGCCCGACCTCGAACATCGCAACCCGCGCCGTGACCGATCTCGACCTGCACCCAGTCAAGGAGATGGTGGACGCCGGAGTCCTGGTCACCATCAACAGCGACGACCCGCCGATGTTCGGCACCGACCTCAACAACGAGTACGGGGTGGCTGCCCGCCTCCTCGGTCTGGACGAGCAAGGTCTTGCCGCGCTCGCGAAGAACGCGGTGGAGGCCTCGTACCTCGACCCGGCCGGCAAGCGGACGCTGGCCGCCGAGATCGACACGTACACGACGGACTGGCTGCAGCGCACCGGCCGGTGACCACCGGTGGTGACAATGGCCCCATGGCCACCTCTGTCACCGCCGTAGCTCACCGCGGCGATCCGTACCGTGTCCGCGAGAACACCCTCCCCTCGATCCGCTCCGCCATCGAACGGGGGGCGGACGCGGTCGAGATCGACGTCCGGGTCACCCGCGACGGGGTGCCGGTCCTGCTGCACGACGCCACGCTGGAGCGGCTGTGGGGCCACGAGCGCAGACTGGACCGGCTCACCCACCAGGAGCTCACCGAACTGACCGCGGACGGTGTGCCCACCCTGCGCGAGGCGCTGCTCGCCGCCGGGGCACACCGCCTCATGCTCGATCTGCCCGGATCCACCGACGAGTCGGTACGGAAGACCGTCAGCCTGGTCCGCGAGTGCGGGGCCGTGGAGCGTACGTACTACTGCGCGGGCCCCGAGGCCATGCTGCGGGTGCGCGCCGCGGATCCGTCCGCCGAGATCGCCCTGACCTGGACGACACTCGCCCCGCCACGCGCCGCCCTGCTGGACGTGGTGAGGCCCCGCTGGCTGAACTACCGGTTCGGGCTGGTGAACCGGGAGCTGACGGACCGTATCCACCGGGACGGGCTGCTGGTCTCCGCCTGGACGGCCGACACCAAGCGCACGATGCGCCGTCTGATCGGACACGGCGTCGACTCGATCACCACCAACCGGGTCGACGCCCTGCACGGGCTGCTGGCCAACTCCCGGTCCGCTGAGCTTTCTTGATCGATCCGGCATGGTGGGCGGTGTCTCACCGTCGGTGAGGGAGACTGGTGCCCGAGGAGCAGATGTGACCGATCCGCACAGCAGCCCCCGTCCCGCCCGAGTCCGTTCCGATCCGACATCGCGCACAACGCCCGGGTCTGGAACCACTGGCTGGGCGGCAAGGACAATTACCGTTCCTAGCCAGTGTGCGTAAGTGAGTCTTGGACCCACTGCTGCGTACTGGGCGCATCCCGAACGGTTTTGGATGCACTGGGTTCCCGCTTTCGCTTCCCGCTCGGCGGCACGCCTCCAGGGGCGTGGTCCGTTGTGGGTGGGCGGGTTCCCTCACGCCCCCGGGCGTCCGGTCCGGCCTGGACGGTCCGATGCCCCGCACGATCACTCCGGTCGTGCGGGGGCGGTGCCATCCTTCCCCAAGCTCTCAACTCCGTTCGAGCAGG
>NZ_JBSFYR010000095.1:0-28386 GCF_053599875.1 Streptomyces sp. NPDC005151
CTCCCCTGCTCGAACGAAGCTGAGAGCTTGGGGAAGGAGCTACCAGGGCATTTCGGCAACGCGGGAAGCGTGCGTGCCAGGGCGTGGCCGCCCGACCAGAGGTCACCCGACAGGCTCTCGGAGCCGCCGCCTGTCGCTGGTCGTGCAGCGACACAACCACGCGGGAAGGCGGGGGAGGCAGGCTCTGCCCGTCTCCCCCGCCTTCGGTATCCGTGATCAGCCTGCGGCGGCCTCTTCGATGAAGTCCGTGACCGGACCGGGCTGGGAGGCCAACGAGGCGTGGCTGGATACCAGTTCAATGGTCTTGCGCGGATTCATGCGCTGGGCCATGCGGCGTTCGTTGTCGGGGTGGATCATGCGGTCCACGGTGGAGACCTGGTACCAGCTCGGCTTCGCACGCCAGGCCGCCGAGGTGACCTTGTCGCCGAACGTCGATGCCAGCGGAGCCTTCTGCGTCACGGCCATGACCAGCGCCTCGTCAACCGGCAGGTCCTGCGCAAAACTCTCGTGGAACTTGTCCTGCTTGATCCACAGGTAACCGTCGGAGTCCGGCGCGAGATTCTCCACAGCGGCCGGCGGCATCTCCTGGCTGATCGCACCGGGGCTCTCCCCGGCGTCCGGGGCGAACGCGGCGATGTAGACGAGCCCCTTCACGTTGGGCAGGTCTCCGGCCTCGGTGATGACCGCGCCTCCATAGGAGTGCCCGACCAGGAGCACAGGCCCGTCGATCTGCTGGACCATCTTGCGCGTGCGCGCGGCGTCGTCGGCCAGCGAGGTCAGCGGATTCTCCACGGCGTGCAGGGAGTCGAAGCCACGTCTGTGCAGCTCGGTGATGACCTTGCCCCAGTGGGCGGCGCCTCCCCAGAAGCCGTGGACCAGAACTACGGCGGGTTTGTCAGCCATGGCATGTGCACCATTCCCTCTCGCCAGGGGGTCTGCTTGCATCGGCAACGCTAAGCGGACCGTTCCAGGGCCGCCACCGCACACAGAGTCACTCAATCCTTCAACCATCACACGGCGGGCAGAGGCCTGCGAGGGCCAGACCGATGAGCTGGTCGAGCAGGTCGCGGCGCCGTGCCTCGCCGCGCGGCGACCCCGCCGATCGCCGGTAGCCTGTGCGTTCCGGTAAGCCGTCGTCAGCAGAGGTATTCACCCCCTACAGCCTCCACGTTCGGACGCCCTGAAGCGACCGCACCCCCGCGCGTCGGCGTCCGCGGCGCAACTCCGTGTCAGGAGTTACGGAGTATTCAGAGGTTGGCGTCCAGGAATTCCCTGAACTGCGCCCGGTTCATGGGGCCAATCCGGGTCGCTGTCACTTCCCCCTGCTTGATCAGGAGAAACGAGGGCGCGCCGGTGACACCGTAGCGTCGGGTCGGTTCCGGACACCGGACCATGTCGGCCCTGACGACGGTCAGTCGCTCCCCGTACGTGTCGGCCATCTCGCGCACGAGGGAGTCCATCTCCCTGCACACCTCCGCCACCTTCGCCCAGGTCCCGCAGAAGTACGCAAGCACCGGTGCGTCGGCCTTTGCCAGAACGAAATCGAACTCCGCGTTCTCCAGCGGCTGGTGGACCCGACTCGCCATCGGCGCTCCTGAGGTGGTGATCAACACGGCAGTACCCATCATGACCTGCCCCTGCCGCCGCAGCGTGCGCGCGCCGGGCGGTCACCACCGGGCGCCTTCACGCTTACGGCCTCCCCCGCGACAGGGAGTGAGCTCCCGGCGCCCTGCGACTTTGCTTGCGGCGTTGTCGTCGGTCACCGACGCTCCGCGTCGACTCCGTCCTCCGCCTTGCCATCGAAGCCGCATGACGCCGCTCGCTGATCCACTCCCCATCGCGTCGGGGGAGGCCGTTGGGCGTCGGTGCCCGGCGGTACGCGGAGGCCGGCGCGGGCCCGGGCGGTCGCCGGTACGGCGGCTGCGGAGCCGACGAAGGGCGGGCAGTCGAGCGTCGAAGCCTGGACGGTCGGCCACGTCACCGACGAGCCCGCGCACCGCGGTCGACAGCGCTTCATTGAGCCGACGCTCGAAGCGCTCCAGAGCGCTGCGCAGTTCCTCGCCCCCGCGCGCGCCTGCCATGAGTTCCAGGCACGCCTGATGTTCCGGGCTGCGCCTGAGACTCCACAGCAGGTCCAGCGCACGGACGACGCGTCCTTGCGGGGGCCCGTTCACCACGAGTTCCCGGCGTCGCGGCGCCCGGGCCGTGTACCGCTCGACCAGTGGTCGAGGGTCGCCTCGACGAGAGTCTGAGCGGTTGGATGCTCAGCAAACGGTGCCCGGGCTGCCCCTCGGGGGCATATGGCTGAGCTGTCTCCTTCACGCGCGATGCTGTATCCAGCACGCGTTGCCGGAGCACGGGCGTCTGTTGCCGTGCTCCTCTCCTGGCCGTCTCTTCTCATGTCGGGAGAGAGAACCCGAGCCCCTCAGGGACGGCGCAGCGCCCGAGGCAGGACGAACCACAGGCCCGCAAACATGGCGACCGTAGCCGCAGTGATCACTACAGCCGCCCTGAGTCCGAGCACGACGTTCATGAGAAGCAGGGTGGCGCCGCTGAGCGCGAGTGCGAGAAAGACGAGGCCGACTTCGGTGAGCCGGGCCGACAGTGCCACGATGCGCGCCTTCTCGCCTCGGTGGAACAGCGCCCGATGCAGCGCGACCGGGGTCGCGAGAATCGCGGACGACACCACGGCGAGCAGCAGCGTTACCACGTAGGTGTAGCGCTCCATGGCGTCGAGCGTGGGAAACCTGCTGGTGAAGGCCAGGCCGAGGAGAAACGCGAAGACGATCTGCACACCGGTCTGGAGGACCCGCAGTTCCTGCAGGAGTTCGATCAGATTGCGGTCGGCCCGTTCTTCGGAGGTCTCCTGACGGCCCGGCTGCCGGCTGTCGTCCCGCTCTGCGTCCACGCACGACATCCTCCCTCCCACCTCCGAGGTCCAGGTGCGCAACGCACCGGACGGAATCGGCGCACGGCACGTGGACGAGGCCGTTGGAGTACGTCACGGCCCACAACGGCGGAACGTGCCCAGGGAATGAACGGGCTGAGCTCGCCCGGCATCGAGGCCTGATCCCGTAGCGGACCGACTCGGAACTCAGTGTCCGCCCACCTCGGACGACCGCAAACCGCACGCCTCGCCCTGCACAGCATCGAGGACCCCATGAACTCACCCCTCACACACGGTCGCCCTATCCACCCTGTGCGGCATGAGCCCAGGTCTTCATGGGGTTCCCTCGTGGTCGGGGTCCGGTTCGGGCCGGAGAACCGTTTCTCGCCGCTCGGCGGGACCCGTGACGCCGGGCTCCGGCGCGTCCTCCCGCACGGCGTGGCCGCCGGAGAAATCGCCTGGCCGGGTCGGGGCGGGCCCGGTGCCCTGGGTCTCGGTCCAGCTCGGGGAGTGCAGCCCGGACGACAGCTGGGTGCAGGTGACCTCGGCGGGGGACCCCGCCGGCAGCACCCACCGTCCATGCCGCTCGCAGGGCGCCTTTCCCTCGGGGCCAAGCCGGGGAAACCCGGCGCTGCCCCGGGTGGCGTACGAGGCGTTGTGGGCGTATGCGTGGAGTGCATGCGGTGGCCCGGTACGGGATGGCGCGGGGCGCGCGAAACGCCACCCGAGCTGCCGCGCACAGGGTCGGACAGGAGGAAAGGTGCGGTGTGATGCCGGCAGGATCCAGTCGTAAGCGGGAGCGGCAGTACGAGCACATCACGGAGAGTGCCGAGAAGCGCGGTGTCTCCGAGGAGCGTGCGAAGGAAATCGCCGCGCGCACTGTCAACAAGGAGCGGGCCCGCTCGGGAGAGGCGAAAACGGCGAGCAGGACATCCCTGCGCGATCCGAAATCCGCCTCACAGCGTGGCGGTGAACGATCCCATCGCGGACCGCAGGGGCCCACCAAGGACCAGCTCTACGAAGAGGCGAAGAAGAAGCACGTCGAGGGCCGCTCGACGATGAACAAACAGGAGCTGCGCGAGGCACTCGGCCGCTGACAGCCCCTCGTGCGGGGGCGAGGAGACGAATCCTGATGACGCCTACACGCCACGTCACTCCGGTGTGCGGAACACCGTGCTGGGTCAACCGCATGACCCGCGACCTGCGCGCCACGCAGGACTTCTACTCGACCGTTCTGGGATGGGAGTTCCGCCCGGGCAGCCTGGGAACGGGTTTCTCGGTCGCCTCCGTTCAGGGGCAATCGGTGGCCGGGCTGGCCGAGGTGGCGCCTGGTCTGCCGATGGCCGGGGCGTGGTCCCCGTACTTCGCTGTGGCGGACGCGGACGTCACCGCAGCCCGGGTCCGTGAGCGCGGCGGCACTATCGCCGTCGGCCCGGTGCGCTTCGGCCTGGGCCGGGGCGTGATGGCAGCCGACCGCGACGGGGCCGTGTTCGGCTTCTGGGAAGGCCGCACCCTTCCCTGGCAGGCCGGCCGCGGCAACGCACCGGCCTTTCTCGAGCTGCGCACCCGCGACGCGTTCGACGCCGCCATCTTCTACGCCGAGATCTTCGACTGGGCCTCCGGCGAACCCGGCGGCTGCGAGGTCACCTACGCCTACGAGCACGACACCGTCACCGTCCGCCAGGGCAAAAACACTGTGGCCACCCTGCGCGGAGGCGGCGTCGGGGAATCTCCCGACCCCCGCGTGCGACCACGCTGGCACGTGCACTTCCAGGTCGACGACGTGGAATCGGTCATCGCCGCCGCACGCGCGGCAGGAGGAACCGCAACCCCTGTGGCCCCCTCGCCCGGCGGCGGCACGGAATCCGTCATCAGCGACCCCGGCGGCGGCCACTTCACCGTGTGGACCGGATCGGTACTCGCCGGGCCGGTGACCACAGCCGACCAGGAACCGGTGTGATCGATACCGGGAGACCGGCGAAGGCGCCGCCGCACAGCGGGGATGGAGAAGCTCGCCGCGGCCGGTGATGAGGTCCCGCGGCCGCCGTCATCACAGGATCGGCGGTCCCGGTGTCCGGGGCCACCGAGGCGCCGTGACACAGCGGTAGGTGGACACCGACGGGCGGTCGGCACCCGGACCCGGCCCGTTGGAGGCAGCAGGATGGGAGACCACAGCTCCTTGATCACGCCGCCGGCCGGAAACGACGACTCAGCCCACGCTCATGCCACAGGTCAGGTTCACCACTGATCCCGACATGGCGGCGGCGCCGTCCGAGGCGAGGAATGCCGCGGTGCGAGCCACGTCGCTCAGGCTGGGCAAGCGCTTGAGCAGTGTCATGCCTTCAAGGAAGGCACGGAATTCGGCATCCGGCATGGGCAGGTCCGGCGCGTCGAACGTCTCGGCGATGCGGTGGGGCCGCACACAGACGACCCGCACGCCGGCCGGTCCGAGTTCGGCCGCGAGCGTCCGGCTGAGCGCCTCGACGCTCGCGCAGGCGACCGCGAATCCACCGGTCCCCGCGATGGCCAGCGTGGCCGGCGACGCGGAGAGCGTGAGAATGGCGCCCGAACCCCGCTGGACCATGTGTCGTCCGGCGATGCGCGAGGTGAGGAATTGCGACGACGCCCAGGTCGTGATCGGGGACACGAAGTCGGCAAGGGAAAGTTCGAGCAGCGGAACGCCCTGTACCGCCTGGATACCGATCGCGTTCAGCACCACGTCCGGCGCCCCGGCCCGACCGGCAACCTCGGCGAGGTAGCCCTCGACGTCGGACTCATGGGTGGCGTCGACCTGCGCGACGTGAGCAGCGCCCCCCTTGGCAACAATCTCGCGCTGGACGTCCTCCACGGACGTCGACGTACGACCGCTGAGGAAGACTGTCGCGCCTTCCTCGGCGAACTGACGCGCGACGGCAGCACCCACCGCGCCACCAGCGCCGAAGACCACAGCAACCTTGCCGTTGAGGAGCATCACACGTTCCTTCCGTAGATCGTCAAAGCCCGGACGTCAGCGGACGCCGGCCCACTGCCACATGGACGGCCCGCCACCCGGCCGGCGGGCCGGGCGGCGTGTCGTCCCACACCGCGAACGTCCGTGATCAGCGCAACTAGCGCGAATCCCGCTCCGCTGCCTCAGCGATGCGCTTGATGTGCGCCAGCCGCCGATCCCAGTCGGCCGCGAGCGCGGCCATCCACCGCGCCGTCGCGTCCAGCGCCGCGGGCTGCACCGCGTACCGCACCTCGCGTCCGACCCGGCGGCCGGAAACCAGCCCGGCGGCGTCCAGGACGGCGAGGTGCTTGACCACCGCCTGCCGCGAGACGGGCACTCGTTCGGCGAGCTTCGTAGCGGTGATCTCGCCCTGTGCGGCAAGCAGATCAAGCAGCTGACGTCGCGTCGGGTCGGCCAGCGCGACGAGAACGCTGTCGACCGCCTCGACGCCGCCGCGACGTTCGTCTGTCACGCGGACTGTTCGGCACGCGTCTTGAGCGCATCGAACACCTGGGGCCAGCCGCCGGTGTTGTCCTTCACCGCCTTGCTGCGCAGTTCCTCGGATCCGGCCAGCACCGCGAACCCGCTCTCGATGACGCGGAGCCGCGTCTTGTCGCCTTCCGGGGTCAACGTGAACTCCACGAGGGTGCTGTTGTCCTCGCGCAGCTCTTCGCCGGGGAACGCGCTGGCCCAGCGGTACGCCACGTACGTCGGCGGCTCGACCTTCTCCACGCGCACCGGGAAGTCGCCGTACTCGGCATTCTTCGCCACCACCGACTCGCCTTCTTTGGCCGCGATGCCGGGCAGGCTCGCCTTGTCGACCACCCAGAACCCGGGGTCGGCCACCAGCGACCAGACCCGCTCCATGGGTGCCTCGATCAGGGTTTCGCGTTCGATCCGATCCTCGCTCATGAGGGGACTCCTTCACTGTCGCCACTGGATGCAACTCCAGGGTTGCATGTCGAGCCCCCACGCGCAACCCGAGAGTTGCATCCCGATCGCGCGCCGCTTCACCCGGCCGCACGTCTTCACATCCTCGACCCCGCGCTCCGGGTCGTGCGCGTCAATACAGCCGCACTGGCCATACACGGAGTAGGACCGACCGGCAATTGGGGGGTGGGTGAAGGAGCGGGGCTGGGGTGCGTGCCTCGCAAGGCGGAGGATTGAGCCATGGCGGAGCCATGGTGATTGGCGACAACGCCGCGAGGTGCGTGCCCCAGCCCCGTGACGCCGCCCCCAAATTGCCGGTCGGTCTAACGGCCGAAAGCGTACTGGGCCGGCCACTCACGGAGGCGTACCCCTTTGCTGACCCTGCGGCCGAAGAATCCGTGGCCCGCGGCATCGCTCGCAGCGTGGGATGGTGTCGGGCCAGGGCGGCGCCGTCCGGTCGTGCCGGCGGATCGGTGCGCCGGCACGATGGGCCACTGTTCAGCCCGCGCCGTCGAAACCATCCGACGGACGAAAGACCACCATTCCCTGCCGCTGCAACTCGACAAAGTCACGGATGCTTCGGCCGCCCATGACGATTCGTGGCGCGGCTGTCCGTAACCGAACACCGAGGCGACCTGCTGCAGGCAGGAATCTGGCGTTCGCTCAAGCGTGGTCAACCAGTTGTGCGTGGCCTTTCTGGCGTGCGCAGTGGGCGCAGCAGAAGAACTGGCCGTTCGCCTGGAGGCCATGCCCCAAGATCCGACATTGACAGTTTTCGCAGGACGGAGCGATCCGTTGGGCTGCGCACTCAAGGCTGTCGAAGATGTGAAGAACCCCTGCCGCACGCACCTCGAATGCCTTCTCGTAGTCATTGCTACAGACTTCACATACCGCCATGGTCGATTACTCCTCGCGCTGTGTTGGGCGTCTCTCCTGGACGTTACGAGGCTGTGCTCGGCCTCACCCCAACGCAAGGCGACCAGCGGCACGGGCCTGCGTGATCACCCGCGTGGACGCGGTTCACGTCACGATGGCGCAGCACCGTCTCGCGCCACCTCGGGAAGGGCCTGCGCTCGCGGAGGAGCGCAGTGGCGGTAGTGACCCGAACGCACATCGTGATTGTCCGAGCTGGTATCACCTGGCTTCGGGCGGCCAGGCATCCGTCGCTCCGGCCAAGCCACGGGGGCCAGGCCCGTCGACTGCTTCGACGACGTGGAGCACCGTGATCAACACGGGTGACCGAGTCAGGACGCAGCGGCCCACCTTTCCCTGCAATGAATGCACGAGCCCGGCGCGCGAGACGGCTGGGGGCTGCTTGGCGAGATAGGTGGGCGAGACGCCGTGCGGTTGCGCCAGCCGCGCGGCCTGGGTGAAGTTAGCACCACCAAGGCATATATCGGACATTGTCGTCGACGAAAGGACCATGCAATGAAGTTCGCGGTCATCGGCGGAACCGGGCTGATCGGGTCGCTGGTCGTGAAGAACCTGAACGCGGCCGGCCACCAGGCCGTCCCGCATTCCCTGTCCACCGGCGTGGACGTCATCACCGGCCAGGGCCTGGATGATGCCGTGGCGGGCGCCGACACCGTCATCAACCTGACGAATTCCCCGACCTTCGACGACGCCTCGCCTGCCTTCTTCCGGACGTCGATGGACAACCTCCTCGCCGCGAGTGAGAAGGGCCGCGTCGGGCACTTCGTCATCCTCTCCATCGTCGGCGCGGACCAGGTGCCCGACCTGGACTACTACCGGGCGAAGGTGCTCCAGGAAGACATCCTCAAGGCCGGCCCAATCCCGTACTCCATCATCCGCGCCACGCAATTCATGGAGTTCATCGACGCAGTGATGTCCGGGACCACCGATGGCGGGACCGTACGCCTGCCGCGTACGCCACTCCAGCCGATCGCCGCCGCGGATGTCTCCCGCATCGTCGCCGACGTCGCCGCCGGCACCCCGCTCAACGACGCCCTCCACATCGCAGGCCCCGACGTCTATCCCCTCGACGAACTCGGCCGGCTCACCCTCACCGCCAAGGGCGACGGGCGCTCCGTCGTCACCGATGACACCGCCGGCATGTTCGCCGCCGTCCACGGTGATGTCCTCACCGCCCGCAACGACGCCCGCATCGCCCCCACCCACTACACCGACTGGCTCTCCTGAGCCAGTCGCGACCTCCAGCGCTCGGCCGTGTTGACCTCCGCTCCGACGACTCCACCACCTCCGGCCCGGTCCCACGCCGAACATTCGACACCGCGGCCGCCCACTGTGCGCCGCGAACGGAATCCGATGGACCTTCGCTCAAGTGCTCCGTGGTTGTCGTCACCCGAAGGCTCCCCCGGGAACGGACTCGCCACCGTCCGATCGCTGCTCGCACAAGGTGCGCACCTGCCGAGTCAGTTCGCGTGGCCACGGCACACATCAAGCCTTCAGGACCTGCCGTAGGTCGGTTGATCTGTGCTTTTCCCAGGGGTGCTCAGATTCCCCATGCGATTGACGGCTCAACGAGGTTGATGTCGCTCTGAGTCTTCCCGCCCGTTGGGGCAGTTTTCGCAGGCCGGAACCACCGCTGCATGGCTGCCCGGAGCGCGTCCAGGTCCGCCGAGTCCGGGCGAGGTGACGCCGATGCCCATGCCACGTAGCAGTCGGGACGAAGCAGCAGGGCGGTGGCTGCAGGCGCGGTCGGCTGGGGCTGTGCGGTGACGATGTCCACCTGGTCGTGCCACCCGGCCAGCGCCCCGGCAACCGATGCGTCTTCGGTCAGGTCGAGCAGCAATGGCCGCGCGGTTCTGGTCAGTTCCGTCAACCGGACCGCCCCGGTTGGGGTGTGCAGTTCCATGTCCGGTGCGAACCGGCCGACCAGGGGGTGCGTGTGGTGGCAGCCCATGTCGTAGCGGATGTCGGTGCCGGCGGTGAGGTCGGCGAGGTGCTGGACGGTGTGCCGGTGGCCGAGCAGTTCGTTGAACAGCTCGCGCAGCGCGGTGACGTCACTGCCCGGCGCGGTCAGCGCGGCCTGTGCCTGGGCGTACATGACCATCCGGTGAGCGGCTTGCCGGCGTTCGGTCTCGTAGCTGTCGAGCAGTCCGGGTGGGGCGCTGCCGTGGATCTCGGCGGCGAGTTTCCAGCCGAGGTTGATCGCGTCCTGCAGGCCGAGGTTGAGCCCGGGTCCGCCCCCTGAGGTATACACATGGGCGGCATCCCCGACGAGGAACACCCGGTGGTCCCGGAATCGTTCGGCCACTCGGGTATTCCCGCCGCTCAGCCGGCGCAGCACGTGTGGTCCCTCGCCGGTGGGCGGGCCGAGCGGCAGGTCGGCGCCGAGCACGCGGCGGATGCTCGCCCGCAACTCCTCAAGGCTCATGCGAGCCTCGGTTTGGGGCTGGTCCCACTCTGTGGTGCTGACCAGCGGCGGGTGGCCGGGGAACGGCGCGTACGAGAACCCTCCGTGCTCGGTACGGTGGGGCAGAAACGGCAGGATGGTTCCGTAGCCGGGTACGTTCAACGCGCCTGTCTCGGGATCCACCCACTCCGCGGGGACCGTGGCGTGTGCTGTCCGGTTGGTCCGCCGGTCGTAGGTGACGCCGGGAAAACCTATGCCGGACAGCTTGCGCGTGATGCTGTGTGCCCCGTCCGCGCCGACGACGTAACGGGCCCGCAGCCGGTAGGCCCGGTCCTTGTCTGCGACGTCCACGGCGACCTCGTCGTCGTCCTGTGAGAGGCCGACAAGCTCATGTCCCCGCCGGATTTCGACGCCCAGTTCAGTGGCTCGCTCCTCCAGGACCTGCACGATGCGGTGCTGCGGCGCCGGCAGGCCGTAGACCGGGCTGTCCTCCAGCAGGCTCAGGTTCAGGCCCAGCGCGGCGAACATGAAGTACGCGGAGTTCGGCTGCGGCGGCCCCGACGGTCGATCATTCTCACGACCTGGCCGAGCAGCCCGTTCGCTTTCGGCTCCGTGCTCGGCGCGGGCAGACTGTCCAAAATGACTGGCCGGGCCCCGGCCAAGGCCAGTTCGCAAGCAAGCATCAGCCCGTTCGGGCCGCCTCCGACGATGACGACATCCGTGATCACGAACGTGTTCCCCTTTGCGTGGACGGAGAAGAGCAGGACGGATCGGCCCGGCAGCAGCCCGGCAGGATCGGTTACACGGTTTTGCTAGGGAATATGAAGGCCTGCGGCGATCCGGTCGAAGACCTCGCGCAACACCGGGACGAGCGGGGCGGGCGGATCCGTACGCAGGCAGTGCTCCACGGCCACAGCACTCCCCGCGCCGACCACCGCGGCAACCAGTTTCGGGTACACATCACGGGCCACGTCGGTACCGGTGCGCTCGGCGATCGCCTTGGCCAGTTCCTCTTCTGCGGCCGCATTCGCCTTGACGACCTCCCCCTGCAGCGCCGGTTCGGCCAACATGAGCCGGAGCCCGTCCCTCCAGCGCTGGTCGTGGGACGACCTTGCGCCTGATTCGTCTCCCTGTGCGAACTGGGCCTGTACGACGTGAACGATCGAGTCCCACAAGGGCTCGGTGACTGGCCGTGTGCGTAGCTCGTCGGCGATCCGCAGCATGCGCTCCAGATGGCTGGCTGCGATCGCCTCGGCCTTGCCGGAGAAGTAGTTGCGGAAGGTGCGCACAGACACATTCGCTGCGGCGGCGATGTCCTCGACCGTCACGTTGTCCCACCCGCGCTGCACACACAGACGGATCGTTGCCTGGCTCAGCGCGACGCGGGTCTCCCGCTTCTTGCGCTCCCGCAGCCCGATGCGAGCGTCGTCTCCCTGTGTCATGTCAGCCACCGTAGCAAATCTTACTGAAATGGCAATGTTTCCTTCACGGCAAGATTTTCCACTGCTGTTGGCGGACGAGACAGGCTCGTCCCGGCGCGCCAGGCAAGATCACACAGAGGTGGGTGGGGAGATCAACTGAGCAGGTTTGGGCCACCGCTGAGCACCCGGTGGGAAAATTCAAAGAGCGTCGGCACGGTCACCGGCCGCGCGGGAACGGTAGTTGCTGTGGAGTGGTTCTTTGCCTTGGCTCAGCGCGGTGTGCAGCGGACCGCGACCAGCACCTTTGCAGCATGCATGACCAGGACGCTACCGCGCAGAATGTTCCCTTCGGATGGCGGCAGGTCGAAGCCTCGAAGCTGGTGGTTCCCCAAGCCACCACAAGGCGCATTGCCGAGCCGGCAAGCTATGAGGTCACGGCACGAGGTAGGTGCGGCTGCCCTGCATTCCGGATGGATGCACATTCGGCACGACCATGCGGAGAGCTGCGATGCCGTGCATACAGTGGCGTTCGGCGGGCCCTGTCGTGAGGGCCGCATGGGAGACGGGCGGACAACTGGATGACTGACATGGCCACGGCCGAGTGGTGGGAGCTGTTGCCGGCTGGTATCCGCGAACGGGTCGACGGGTACGTCCTTCAGGACGCCCGCTTTCAGGCGGTCCGCATCGTCTTCGAAGCCGGCCGTGCCCACGGCCTGGGGCTCAATGACGCTCAGCTTGTTGTCCACGACCGTTGCCTCCACCAGGGCGACAGAATCGCCCACACCCCCGACAGCCCCCTCGACCTGGAGTCCCTGGCCGCCAGTGCTGCCAACTGCCCCGGCCGCATCGTGGCGATCGAGGCGGTTTGGGACGGTGACACTGTTCACGACTGGTTCGTGAACCTACTGGCTATCACCGCTGACCCCACGAGCGAGCATCCGCTGGCCACCATCTACTGGCTCACGGCCGTGCGGCACCTTGGAGAAGAGAAGAATCTCGGCCCGCGTCACCCGTCAGCGGCAGCCGCCGACAGGGCCGGTAGCGCCCTGGCTGCCCGTCTTTCGGTCCCCTTCCACTTCGCGAGTCCGGACGTCCCGGACGACCAGGCCCCCCGCTGGAGGCCTTGAACGAGAAAGGGGGTGTTTGCTGGGATCAACGTGCGGACCAGAGGAGGATGGCCAGCGATATGGGGTCCGGCCAGGTAAATCGTTGGCGCTTCCGCGAGCAGATCATGGGACCACCCGTTTGCCAGCCGGGTCAGGCGGTCGTCCGCCAGGGCGAAGTGGTTGGCGAGGTTGCGGAAAGAGTAACCGCCGTCGTTGACCCAGACACCACCGTCGATTGAGGTCCGGTGCGCGGGGCCACATGGGCTTTCCGGTAGGGCGGCGGCTAGCGGTTCGGGGTCTTCGACACTGGTGCGGGCGCGCAGCGCGGCCACCAGGCGGTGGACGACTCGTCGGGTACGGCGTCGTCACCGAATGCGGGCAGGCGGTTTTCGGGCGGATGTACCGAAAGCCGCGGCGAACTCGGGCAGGAGTGGGCCTGTCCGGCGGGCTCGGCTTCTCCCACGGCCGTCAAAGATCGGCTGCCAGCTGGTCGGGCGAGACGGAGCTGGGTGTAGGCGGCGAGGATGAACCAGGTCCTGGCTTCGTTCACGTCCAGCAGCAACGTTTGTCCACGGAGTCGTCTCAAGCAGATGATGCTGCAGGCGAGTTGGAGCAGGCCGAGGTGGAGATCGGCGCGTATCTCGTAGCGGGTCCGGAGTCGTTTGAATTGGTGGAGCCAGGCGGATGGTGCGCTCGACGACCCAGCGGGTCTTGCCCAGGCCGGAGCCGTGCGGGGTGCCGCGGCGGGCGATCTTGGGTGGGATCCCGCGAGCGCGGATGAGGCGGCGGTACGTGTCGAAGTCGTAGCCGCGATCGGCGAATAGCCGCCGGGGCCGGTGGCGCGGTCGGCCTCGCAGGACGCGAATGCGGGGAATGGCGTCCAGCAGCGGCATGAGCTGGGTGACGTCGTGGCGGTTTCCGCTGGTCAGGGAGACAGCGAGCGGGGTGCCGTGCCGATCGACGACGGTTGGCAGACCGGAGAGGACTTGCCTGACGGACAGCGGGCGGTACACGGCCTGCGGCTGCCCGTGACGGGGCTCTTCCTGGTCGCGCGGATCGAGCTGAATCGGGAACTCGTCGTCGGCGAGCTCCGTACCCGGCCACCGCAGCCCTGCCGGTCATCGCGGCCGTGTGTCCGGCCTGGCGGTCCGGCAGCCGTCTGCGCAGCCACCGCCACGGTCGGCGGAGGAAGCCTGGACGGCTCGGAAGTGCCGATGGCCACCGACATCCCCTTCGCGCTCGCGGTCCTGGCCGTCCTGAGCACCCACCGGCCCTCTGCACTGCGGGCCTTCCCGCCGACCCTTGCGGTCGTCGACGACCGGGGTCCGGCGCGCTCACCGACGGCATCGCCGCCGTCCCGCCGGACTGGGCGCTCGGCAGTCCGCTCCCACTGATCCTGCTGACAGCCGCGTAGATCATCCAGCCGGTTTCCCATGGCAGGCCTCATCACCTGCGGCGAAAATGGTGAGCGGAAGGCAAATGAGGAGGTTGGCATCCGGTGTGAAGCTCTCCCGTAGGCCTGCTGCGTCCGACGCGCCTCGCGCGCTCGACCCAGGCGCGGGTAGGAAAGGGCTCAAATCCGGTGCCCTGGGACTGTTCTCCTCCGTAGCCATCGGCCTGGCGTCCACCGCCCCGGCGTACAGCATCGCGGCCACGCTCGGCCTCATCGTGGCAGGGGTCGGCCTGCAGGCCCCGATCATCACGATGCTGGCCTTCATCCCGATGCTGCTGATCGCGTACGCCTACAAGGAACTCAATGCGAGCAACGCCGACTGCGGGACCACCTTCACCTGGGCGACCCGTGCCTTCGGCCCCCGCACCGGCTGGATGGGCGGCTGGGGCATCATCGTCGCCGACATCATCGTCATGGCGAACCTCGCCGAGATCGCCGGCATCTACGGCTTCCGGCTCCTGGGCTACGACTCACTCACGGAAAACAGGGTGTGGACCACCATCGCGGGCGTCGTCTGGATCATCGTGATGACCGCGATCTGCTACATCGGCATCGAGATCTCGGCTGCCGTTCAGCGCTGGCTCCTGTTCTTCGAGGTGGCCGTACTGATGCTGTTCGCCGTCACCGCCCTGGTCAAGGTCTACACCGGTAATCCGGAGATGGCGATCCATGTCTCCGCGTCCTGGTTCAACCCCCTCCACGTGCCATCGACCGAAGCGCTGACCACGGGCATCCTCGCCGCCGTCTTCATCTACTGGGGCTGGGACACCGCCGTCACGGTCAACGAGGAGACCGCGGACAGCACGCGCATCCCCGGGCGCGCCGCCGTCATCTCCGTTGTGCTGCTGCTGGTCATCTACGCCCTTGTCGCGACCTCGGCGCAAGCCTTCGCCGGAGTCGGCTCCGCCGGAATCGGGCTGGGCAACAAGGAAAACGTGGGAGACGTGCTGTCGGGCCTGGGCAACGCAGTCATGGGCAGCCACGGCCCGGGGCCCTTCTTCTCCAAGCTGCTGATCCTCATGGTGCTGACCTCCGCGGTGGCCTCCACCCAGACCACCATCCTCCCGATGGCCCGGACCGTCTTCTCCATGGCGGCGCACAAGGCCGTCCCCTCCCGATTCGCCCGCGTGCACCGCAGATTCCTCACCCCGACCTGGTCGACCATCTGCTTGGGCCTGGCCTCCATCGGCTTCCTCGTCCTCCTGACGGCGATCAGCCGCAACATCCTGGCCGACTCCATCGAGTCGGTCGGCCTCGCGATCGCGTTCTACTACGGCCTCACCGGCTTCGCCTGTGTCTGGTACTTCCGCAGGGTGCTCACCCGCAGCCGCAGGGACTTCCTGTTCAAGGGTTTGCTGCCGGGTCTGGGCGGGCTGACGATGCTCTTCCTCTTCTGCTACGCCGCCTTCGGGGTCTACGCCGACCCCGACTACGGTGAGACCTCCATCGACCTGCCGTTCATCGGACGGACGGGCGGGGTGACCGTCCTGGGCCTCGGAGCCCTGCTGCTCGGCGTCGTGCTGATGCTGGTCGTCACGCGCGAGCACACCGCGGCCCTCAGGCTTCAACGCAGCCTGCTGCCCCACCGGCTGCCGCAGCGGACCGCTGTCGAGATGGCGAGCCGCTATGTGCCCGCCGACAGCCGGTCCGGAGTGGGCGGTGACTGGTTCGACGCCATCCCACTGTCGGGCACACGTGTCGGCCTGGTCGTCGGGGAGGTGATCGGCCACGGACTGCTCGCCGCCGCCACCATGGGGCGCCTGCGCACCGGCGTACACGTCCTCGCCCGTCTGGACCTCGCCCCGGACGAGCTCCTCTCGCGCCTGGACGACCTGGTCGGCCAGACCGCCAAGGAGCAGGCGGCCGCTCATGGCGCAGACGGCGCGCGGCCCAGGGAGGACGAAGCCCTGGGGCTGGCGTGCCTGTACGTGGTGTACGACCCGGTGTCGGGACAGTGCAGCATGGCGCGTGCCGGCCATTCGATGGCTGCGGTCGTCCTGCCGGGCAGCGGCGTCGCCACCTACCCGGAGCTTCCGCCGGGCCCTCCGCTGGGACTGGGTGGTCTGCCCTACGAGACCACGGAATTCCAGCTGCCGCAGGGCAGCCTCGTCGCCCTCTTCACCGACGGCCTCGTCCAGACGGCCGCCGACGACCTCGACGTCGGACTCGGCCTGCTCGCCGAAATCCTCGCCCAGTCCCGGCGTCCCTTGGAAGAACTCTGTGACCGCGCGGTCGCGACTCTGGTGCCGGGCCCGGCGAACGACGACGCGGTCCTGCTCCTCGTACGCACAAGGATGCTCGGCGATCACCAGGTGGCCGAGTGGGAACTGACCGCGGAGCCGGCGATGGTCGGCAACGCCCGCGCCATGGCCACGGCGCAACTCGGATCGTGGGGACTGGACGAGCTGTCGTTCACCACCGAACTCATCGTCAGTGAGCTGGTCACCAATGCCATCCGCTACGCCGCCGGGCCGATCCACGTCCGGCTCATCCGCGACCAATCCCTCATCTGCGAGGTCGCCGACACCGGGCACACCTCACCTCATCTGCGCCACGCCGCCGCTGACGACGAGAGCGGCCGCGGCCTGTTCATCGTCGCCCAGATCGCGCAGCAGTGGGGCACTCGCTACACGCCCACCGGCAAGACCATTTGGGTGGAGCAGGCCATGCCGGAATCCCCTGCCGTCGATGAAGCGCTCTGACAGTGCGGTTCGGCCTGGGAGTGATGTTCGGCTGCATTCCAAGCGGTGAGACGGCCAGAGGCCCGCGAGACTCTGGACATCTGTCGTGGCCCGGTGGGTCCGGTGATGGCATGCGGCGCGAGTCCGTCGACGGTCAAGGGCGGCATCGGCAAGCTGCGCGAACGTCCCCAGGGCACCGGATACTCGCTGACAGCCTCGACCGCGCCGGCGCTGGTCATCACCGTCCGCGGCCTCGCACGGCCGTTGCGCACCACCAGCCGCTTCCCGGACCCATCGCGGGCGTCGGCCGGCTCGGCCAGGCAGGCGTCGACCTCCGCCTCCAGCGCGGCGGCCAGCATCCGCCTCGCGCCCTCCTGCACGATCTCGTCCAACAGCGAGACCCCGTCTCGTACGAACCGTCTCAGCCACTGCCGTCACCACGGGTGCACCTTCCCGACCGGCGCTGCAACGCCGACCACATCGGGACCCATCGATCCATCAGTCAGGTACGCCTCCATCACGGGTCGGCTTTGTTGGTGAGTCACGAGAGCGCCTGTCGCTCAGCGGCGAGAGCGCCCCTTCCACGGGAGAGTGATGTCGCTGGGGTTTGAGAGCGCCTGGGTGCTTGCTTCGGGACCATGGTTGTGCTCTGCATACGTGGGGGCATGGGTGCTGCCGCAATCCAAGGTCGATCGCCACCACCCTCACCCGCGCCGAACAGCAATCCTTGGGCAAACCGACGCGGGAAGCACGGCCGACAGGAGTCCCGGACGCGTTCAGCGGGAGTCGTTGAGCCTTGTCCCTCATACCCCCACCGCCGCGGCGGTCAGCGCAGCGACTCGGGCAGTTCCTCCCGGTGGACGATGCCCAGGCGCTGCGTCGCACGGGTCAGCGCCACGTACAGGTCACTGGTCCCGAACCGCCCCGGCTCCACGACCAGGACATGGTCGAATTCGAGCCCCTTGGCCTCACGCGGGCCGAGCAGCACCACGGGACGGGTGAGGTCGGGTTCGGCGCCGGCCGTGACTCCGTCGAGCGGGGCCGCGATCTCCTCGTGCAGCGCACGCGGTGCGATCACCGCGAGGCGTCCCTCCTTCGGCGTCAGCTCCACGACGGCCCGTGCCACCGCGCCCGCCAGATCCGCACCGGCATCCCGCGTCCACGGCGTCTCGCCGGTGGACCGCACCGACCCGGGCGGCTCGAACGAGGGGTCCTGGGCCCGTACGACCCTGGCGGCCAGCTCCATGATCTCCGCAGGCGTACGGTAGTTGACCCCCAGCCTCACATGCTCGAAACGGTCGCCGACGTACGGCTCCAGGATCCTCTCCCACGAGCCGACGCCCGCCTCCTCGGAGGTCTGCGCCGGATCACCGACCAGGGTCAGCGAGCGGGTCGGTGACCGGCGCATCAGCAGCCGCCACGCCATCGGCGACAATTCCTGCGCCTCGTCGACGATGATGTGCCCGAACGCCCAGGTCCGGTCGGCGGCGGCCCGCTCGGCCGCGCTCCGGTGATCGGCCTCCTCCTGCCGCTCGGCCATCCGCTCGGCGTCGATGATGTCGTGCGCGGCCAGGCGCTCGGACTCCTCGTCCTCGAACTCGTACGTCTCCGACCCCCGGGACAGCTCCAGGACGCCCTGCGCATAAGCGACCCGCTCCTGGCGCTCGGCCTCGGCGGCGGCCCGCTCGGCACTGTCGTCGGCCCCGAGCAGCTCGGCCGCCTCGTCGAGGAGCGGCACATCGGCCGGGGTCCACTCCCCGTCACCGGGAACGCGCCGGATGGCCTCGGCATCCTCGCCCGGTACATACACCGGCTCGGCCAGATAGCCGACGAGGAACTCCTCGGGGGTGAGCACCGGCCACAGCTCTCCGACGGCGGCGTGCACCTCCTCGCTCGCGGCGACGCTCTTGCCGAGCTGGGCGATGTCGTCCGCACCGAGAAAGTTCGGCCCGCCGTACGGGTCTGCCCCGATGCGTTCGGTGAGCTGTGTGGTGAGGGCGTCGATGACGTGGAACATGAAGTACGGACGGGCGAGGTTGTGCGGCAGACGGGTCTCGCGGGCCGCCTGCCGGGCCTGGTAGGCGATCTCCCAGTCCAGGACGAGGTCCCCGTCGTCGTGCGGGATGACCACCGGCGCACCGGGCTCGGGTAGCCCCTGCCGGTCGCGAACGGCGAGGGCGAGCGCCTCGGCCATCCCCGCGCCCCCCTTGACGGCTGCCGCGCGGGGGGTATCGGTGCCGCGGGCGTGGACACCGGGGAAGAGCTCGGCCTGCGTGGCGAGCATGACCCCGGTCTCGCCGAGGGCGGGCAGCACCTCGCCGATGTAGCGCAGGAAAGCCGAATTGGGGCCCACAACCAGGACCGCGCGCTTGGCCAGAAGCTCCCGGTGCTCGTACAGCAGGAAGGCCGCACGGTGCAGCGCGACCGCCGTTTTGCCCGTGCCGGGGCCGCCCTCGACGACGAGGACACCACGGTGCGGGGCGCGGATGATGCGGTCCTGTTCCGCCTGGATGGTCCGCACGATGTCGCCCATGCGGCCGGTGCGGGCGGAGCTGAGCGCGGCGAGCAGCACGGTGTCACCGCTCGGGTCCTCGAAACCGCTGCGTTCGCGGTCCCCGAGATCGAGGATCTCGTCGTGCAGCTCGGTCACCGTGCGGCCCTCGGTGGTGATGTGCCGGCGCCGGCGCAGACCCATGGGCGTATGCCCGGTGGCGAGATAGAAGGGCCGGGCGACCGGTGCCCGCCAGTCGATCAGCAAAGGCGTGTGTTCGGTGTCGTCCTCACGAATTCCGATACGGCCGATATGGTGCGCGGCACCGTCGCGGAGATCAATGCGGCCGAAGCACAGCGAGCCGTCCACCGCATTCAGGGCTGCCAGCAGACCGGAACGCTCGGCGACGAGCACATCGCGTTCGAGACGGGCCTGCAGGCCGTTCCCTACCGGGGTCAACGCGTCCTCGACACGCTGCGCGGTGACCCCGCGCAGCGTGTCGACTCGGTCGTAGAGCCGGTCGATGAATTCCTGCTCCTTCTGCAATTCGACGTTTTCGCGAGTTGACAAAGTCGCTCCCTGCCGGATATGGTGTTTCTAGTGGCCCCGGGTGAGGGGTCTTTTCTGTGAGTACACAGAACCACTCAATATACGTGAGGAAATCCCCGTTCCGCAATTGCGGAACGGGGATTTCCTGTGCTCGGGGACCACTTGGATCTGAGGTCACGACAGACGCGGCCGCGCGCGAATCGGGAGCACGTCCGCACCGTGCCCGAATCCCTGCCCGCGGCGCCGCCTGTGCCGCGGGGCTCCTCCCGGGAGCAGGCGGCCGAGCGATCAGCGATCGCCGTCCCGCTCACCAGGCAAAGCGTGAACGGGGAAGAGCCCTCGCCCAACCACACGCCAGTCCGGCACTCTCCCCGACATGACTACACCGTCCTTCATCCCCGGACTGGAGCTGTCCCGCCGCTTCTGCCTCGAAGCCGTTCGGCCCCTGCTGGACGAGGACGCCGCCGGGGTCACTCACTCCGCCGCCCGCCTCGGTAGCGGCTCGGAAGAGGGGCGGGACGGGCACCAGAGCGCGGCCCGCGGCCGAGCAGACAAACAGGTATCAGGAAGCAGGGCACGCACCATCGCCGATGGAGGTGGTGACGAAGTCGTAGCCCATCGCCTGCTTGCGTTTCATGGCGTAGACCTTGAGGCAGAAGGCAGTGTCCGTGCCGTCGGCGGTGACGGTGTAGTCGGCCTGTTCCGCGCCCCCGTTGAACACGACGGAATCCGGCGGCTCCGAGGTGAGCGTGACAGTCACCGCGTCCTGGGAACTGTGGCCCTTCTCCGCGGTACCGGCCTGCAGGATCTCCTCGTAGTTGATGGTCCCGGGCCCGAACTGCGCCTCGCTCGACAGCTCGGCGGTCGCCGCTGTCACGGCGGACCGCAGTTCGTCCCCGTCCCAGTTGTTGGAGCCGCTGAGGAGCCCCGGATGATAGAGCAGGTACATCCCGCCGACGGCGAAAAGCAGCGAGCCGATGATGAGGGCGCGGCCGACGGGGTTGTGCGGGTTGTAGACGTATCGGTTGGTGCCCCATTTGCTGCGGATGAATATGCGGTCTGCGTCGTCGCGACTGTCGGTCATGGCGACATTCTCGACGCCGGTCGACCCTGGTGACCAGCGGTTCGGAGATCGACTGAGAACCCTCTCGGACATGATCGCGCCCCTCCGCGAAACCGCTGGGGCAATGCGTCCACAAGAGAGAGGTGCCGGTCAGCGCTTCGTGAGGTGATTCCGAAGGTTGGGTGACCAGCCGCCTCGACTCGCTTCCCCATAGCGAAGTCAAGCTTCGACTGAGTGGTTTTCGGCCCCGTGCCGACGACGCGGGACGGCCCACCGCGTCGTCTGCAGCGGACGTACCTCGTCGAGGAAGGTGCCTTCACAGGCCAGGAGGAAGGCCAGCGTCAGCATGGCCGCACGGGCATTGCCGTCCTCGAAGGGATGAAAGAACAGGACGTCAAGGACGGCCCTGGCGGCCCGGGCTGCAGAGGTGGGTCCGCCTGACAGCTCTCAGCCAGGCACCGCTCGAACACCAACTGGGCATCGGCCGTGACGCCGTATCGCTCCCAGCCTCCTATCGCGAAGGCCGGCAGGGTGCGGAAGCTGGCGGTGTGCATGCCCAGGACGGTGCGCTGCCAGTCAGCCATGAGGGAGAACGTGAGCGCCCTGCCGTCGCCGGCGTCAGTGCGGACCTGCTGCAGCGCTTCCAAGGCGCGGAGGGTGCCTTCGGCATCACGGTGCCGCGTCGGTCAGCTTGCCGGCCGTCGCGCTGGATGATGTCCGCCATGCCGGGATTCTGTCACCCACCCCCGTAAGAATTGGTCTACACCCTTGACCTGCTCATGGGGCGGACGGTACCTATGGTGACTGTTCGGTTGCTCGGCGCCACAGATGTGAACCCCCCGCGAAGCACGACCTCGTCGCTCGTCGAAGGGACCGTTTGTGAGACAGCACCAGAAGCAGCATCACAGGGCCACCCGGCTGTTCGGTTCGCTGCTGCTCGTCGCGGCCGCAGGGGTGTCCGCCGTCGGCGCCGCCCCCGCCCAGAACGGATCCGCCGCACAGGCCACCACGCCGCTGGGCCAGGTCGTGCCCGCCCCCGCGTCCGTCGAGGCGGGCGGACCGGCGTACGCGATCACCTCGAACACCCGGATCCGGGTCGAGGACGACTCGCGGGACGCGCGGCAGGTCGCGGCCTATCTCGCCGGGGTCCTGCGGCCCTCCACCGGCTACCGGCTGCCGGTCACGGACGAGGACGGGCACGACGGCATCCGCCTCGAACTCAGCCGCGGCGCCAAGGATTTGGGGGCCGAGGGCTATCGCCTCCAGTCCGGGCGCGCCTCCATCACCATCACCGCGCACAAGCCCGCCGGCCTCTTCCACGGCGTGCAGACCCTGCGTCAGCAGCTGCCCGCCGCGGTGGAGAAGAGCAGCAAGCAGCCCGGCCCGTGGCTGGTCGCCGGAGGCACCATCGAGGACAGCCCGCGGTACGGCTACCGCGGCGCGATGCTCGACGTCTCCCGGCACTTCTTCGGGGTCGACAAGGTCAAGCGCTACATCGACCAGCTGGCCCTCTACAAGATCAACAAGCTGCATCTGCACCTGAGCGACGACCAGGGATGGCGCATCGCCATCGACTCCTGGCCGCGCCTCGCGGAGTACGGCGGCTCCACCCAAGTGGGCGGCGGGCAGGGCGGCTACTACACCAAGGACCAGTACATGGAGATCGTCCAGTACGCCGCCTCGCGGTATCTGGAGGTCGTCCCCGAGATCGACATGCCGGGCCACACGAACGCCGCGCTCGCTTCCTACGCGGACCTGAACTGCGACGGCGTAGCGCCCCCGCTCTACACCGGCACGAACGTCGGCTTCAGCTCCCTGTGCGTCAACAAGGACATCACGTACGACTTCGTGGACGACGTCGTGCGCGAGCTGGCCGCCCTCACCCCCGGCAAGTACCTCCACATCGGCGGAGACGAAGCGCACTCCACCAGCCATGAGGACTACGTCACGTTCATGGACAAGGTGCAGCCGATCGTCGCCACGTACGGGAAGACCGTGATCGGCTGGCACCAGCTGACGGGCGCGAACCCGGCGAAGTGCGCCGTCGCCCAGTACTGGGGCCTCGACGGGACCAGTGCCGCCGAGAAGGCACAGGTCGCGGCGGCGGCGCAGAACGGGACGGGGCTCGTCCTCTCGCCCGCGGACCGGGTCTACCTCGACATGAAGTACAACAAGGACACCCCGCTCGGCCTCGCCTGGGCCGGCTACGTCGAGGTCCAGCGGTCCTACGACTGGAACCCGGGCAGCTACATCCCGGGCGCGCCCGCCTCGTCCGTCCAGGGCGTGGAGGCGCCGCTGTGGTCGGAGACCCTCTCGACCTCCGCGCAGGTCGAGTACATGGCCTTCCCGAGGCTGCCCGGCGTCGCCGAGCTGGGCTGGTCGCCGCAGGCCACGCACGACTGGGACACGTACAAGGTGCGCCTCGCGGCACAGGGCCCGCGCTGGGACGCGCTCGGCGTCAACTACTACAAGTCGGCGCAGGTGCCCTGGCCGGCCGGCTAGCGGCAGCAGCGGCTCCCCCTCAACGCATACGGAAAGACTCGTCCGGATGGCCCGACCCCCGCGCCGACGTTGATCAGGCTGCGCCTCCCGCCAACCTCCCTGCCGCAGACCGAGGAGCCCTTGCATGACTCGCCGCCGCACATTCCTGCTCGCCATGTCAACCGCTCTGGGCGCCGGCCTCGTTCCCGGTCCGGCCGCCGCCGCCGCCGCGGCCGACGGCCCGTTCGACCCTGCCCCGGCCGCCGCGGCGCTGCGCCGGCTCATCGGCAACCGTGCCGACCAGATCAGCCTCCGGCCGATCAGCGACAGCGCCGACACGTACCGGGTCAGCGGGAGGACAGCCGCGCTGGTCATCGAAGGCACCAGCCCGGCCACAATGCTCGCCGGTTTCCAGCGTTACCTCGGCAGCCAGTACCGCGGGGTCTGGTGGGTCGCCGACAACCTCGATCTGCCGGGGAAGCTCCCCGCGCCCGCCGAGCCCCTCGTCGGCCGCGCCGACGTCCCGCACCGGTTCGCCCTCAACGACACCAACGACGGCTACACAGAACCGTACGGCGACTTCACGTACTGGCAACGCGAGATCGATCTGCTCGCCCTGCACGGCTGCAACGAGGTACTGCTGCATCTCGGCGCAGACGCGGTGTACCACGACACGTTCCGCGAGTTCGGCTACACCGACGAGGAACTGCGGGCCTGGATACCCGGAGCGGCACACCAGCCATGGTGGCTGCTGCAGAACATGACGGGGTTCGCAGGTCCCGTCTCCGGCGGACTGCGCGAACGGCGGGCCGCCCTGAGCCGACAGATCATCGACCATGTTCGCGCCCTGGGCATGGCCCCGGTACTGCCTGGCTACTACGGGACCGTGCCGCCGGCGTTCGCCGACAAGAACCCCGGCGCGGCGATCGTGCCGCAGGGCACCTGGTGCGGCTTCAAGCGCCCGGACTGGATCGATCCGCGAGACGAGCACTTCGCCCGAATCGCCGAAGCGTTCTACCGACACTCCGCGCGACGCTACGGCACCACCTCGATGTACAAGCTCGACCTGCTGCACGAAGGCGGCACTCCCGGACCGGTACCGGTCGGCGAAGCGTCGGCCGCGGTGGAGACCGCACTGCGGGCCGCGCACCCGGACGCCATCTGGGTGATCCTCGGCTGGCAGGACAATCCACGCACCGAGACGCTCGCCGCGGTCGACACCTCGCGCATGCTCATCGTCGACGGGCTCAGCGAACGACCGCCCGCGGTGGACCGGGAAAAAGACTGGTCCGGCACTCCGTACGCGTTCGGCACGATCTTCAACTTCGGCGGCAAGACGACCCTGGGCGGCGCGGCGGACCGCTGGCTGGCAAAGTACCGGGACTGGCGCGACAAGCCGAACAGCGCGCTCGCCGGTATCGCGTTGATGCCGGAGGCCGCGGACAACAACGACGCCGCCCTCGACGTGTTCACCTCACTTGCCTGGACCACGCAACGCGTCGACGCGCAGAACTACTTCACCGACTATGCCGCCCGCCGGTACGGCGGTCACGACGCGCATGCCGCCGCCGCCTGGTCGGCGCTCGCGCGCACCGCATACGCCGACACCAGCGACAAGGGCGAGCCGCAGGACAGCCTGTTCTGCGCGCAGCCGTCCCTGTCAGCCACCACCGGCGCCGGCTGGTCGCCGACCACGATGACCTACCAGGGCGCCGACTTCGACACCGCGCTCACCGCGCTGCTGCGTGTCTCGCCGTCGCTGAGACGCTCCGACGCCTACCGCCACGACCTCGTGGACGTCGCCCGGCAGGCTCTGACCAACCGCGCGCGGATCCTGCTGCCGCGGATCCACGGCGCGTACCAGACCGCTGACCGGGCCACGTTCGACGAACTCACCGACACCTGGCTCGGCTTCATGAACCTGCTCGCCCGGCTCGTGTCCACCCGGCCCGAGTACCTGCTCGGCCCCAGGCTCGCCCGGGCCCGGGAGGCCGGCCTCGATCAGGCCGAGGCCGATCAGCTGGAGTTCGACCAGCGCAGCATCCTCACCGTCTGGGGCGACCGGTCGGCTTCGGTGACCGGCGGCCTGCACGACTACGCGAACCGGGAGTGGGACGGCCTGATTCGCGACGTGTACCGGCCACGCTGGGCGGCGTACTTCGCCGTGCTGCGCACCGCGCTGCGCACCGGCCGGCCGCCGGTGCCGCCCGACTGGTTCGCGCTCGCTGACGCCTGGGCGCGCGACCACACCGTTTACCCGCAGCACCCGCGGGGCGACGAGTACGGCCTGGCCGCCGAGGTGTGGCGGGTCCTGGCCGCAGACACCCATCAGGTCGACGCCGAGCTCAGTACCGACCGGCCCGTTCTGCTCGCCGGCGGCGAGCTGACCGCTTCCGGCACTGTCACCAACCGCAGTGGGCTGTCCGATGCGGACCATCTCGCCGTCAGTATGACGGCGCCCGACGGGGTGACGGGCGCCGCGGCCGGCCCGACCACATCGCCCGTTCTCGCCGGTGGGGCGAGCGCCGACGTCACGTGGCGACTGACCGCGCCGGCCGATTGGCGGCCGGACGGCGTCGTGACAACCCTCTCCATCACCGCGGACTATCGGGTGGGCCGGCGCGGCGGGCGGGTCACGGTGCCGAAGCGGATCCTTACCGGAGCGCCGGTCGGCGCCCCGTACGCCGTCGCGAACTTCAACGCCGCCACGTTCGTGGCCGCCGGCGACGAGCTCGGCATCCATGGTGGTGGCCGTGACATGTGGGGCGGTACCCATCAGTTCGGCGCGATCTACCTGCCCGGGGGCTTCGCCGACGGGGCGACCGCGACGGTGCTCGTCACCACCGAAGACTCCACCGGGCAGTGGGCCCGAGCCGGCATCGTGGTGCGAAATTCCCTGGCCACCAATGGATCCACCGGCTTTCTCAATCTCGCGGTCACCCCGGCGCACGGCTGCGCGGTCAGCGCCGACCGCAACGGAGACGGCAAGCTGGAAACGGTCCTGGCCTCCGCCGGCTGGACCGCGCCGGTCTGGCTGCGTCTCAGCCGGACCGGAGACCGGTTCGACGCGGAGTGCAGCGCCGATCGGACGACGTGGACCGCGGTGGCCGGCGTGACCGTGCCCACCGCCGCCGCGCGGCAGGACGTCGGTGTCTTCTTCACTGCGGCCAACGGCGGCAGCGGCGCCACCGGCCTGGCCACGTTCCGCGAGTTCACCGTAACCGAGCAGTAGCGCTCAGACCGCCTACGACCCCCTGAACAGCGGCTCACCGTCAAGCGGATCTTCGACCGGCTCGCCTTCGGCGGGAACTATCGAGACGGGCATGGAGTCCTGTCGACTCGCCAGCACCAGGGCAGCCCGCGCACACAGGAAGCCACCGCGGGCTGATCAGTCCTGGCCCTCCCGGTCACCGGCTCGGGGTGCCGGTAAGAACCCTGTCTCCCGGCGGGTGGTCTGTTCGTTGCCCCACCCTTGCACCGGATCAGCGCTTTAGCCCGGTAAGCAGCCGTGTCTCCCCCAGTTGGACAGCCCACTCCGGCAACCTGTGCGCATGGCCGACACCTTCGAGCACACCCCTCAAATCTGGAACGCCGCACAGCTGCGCGACGCCCTCAAAGATCTGCCCGATGACGCACCCATCCATATCGGTGTGGCAAGCGACCCCGGCGACTTCGACGGGTACCGCGGCTTCGTCCTCGTGGACGCCCACCAGGTGGAAAACTGGTGGCCGGCCACCGCGACGACGCCAGAACGCACCGAAACGGAGAAGGCGCTGACCCTGTTCGCCGACTGGGAGCCAGACAGGTACGACCATCTCGACTGAACCGGTCACGCTCAGGTCCACCGGACTGTCAGTTACCGCCGCAGCATTCGCCGGACACGCCCACACCGAAGGAGCAGCCCCGTGGACCTGAGCGTGAACCACAGACGATTGCCTACGCGGTCGCCGGAGAGATCCGGCCTTCAGCAACCGCACCCTGGGCGGCGCCTCGTTCCACACCCCGTCCGACATCTCCGACACCGCGCGGAACGGGCAGCCGACTTGGCGAGCCGGGCGGTTGAGCAAGGGCATCACTTCTACTGCTGGATCTGTGTTTAGTGGCGACGGCGGACCGTCCCAATTCGGCACGACCTGAGGACCGATCGCGCTGTCCAGAGGCGCGATGACCCGTGTGACGCCGCTGGGGGCACAGTCCTCGGGCAGTGCCGTCCGGGTACCGGAGCCCTGGCGGCTGTGCGCGTAGCCGCTCTCACGCAGGAGGGCGCACGCGGAGGTAATGGTGGGCCTGCTGGTTTTCAGGCCGGCGGCCAACTCCCGCTCAGCGGGGCCGCTAAAGCGAGCCTCGGCGTGACGGGCTGTGGCTACGTGTCCCGGCAGACCGTGGCTGTGAAGTCCGCTGTGGAGACGGCGGTGGGGGAACTACCACCGTTGACCGAGAGATCGTCGTAGCGGACCCTTCCCGGGGTGAGCCGGTCCCGGTCGGTCAGGGTGAAGGAGACGCTTGCCGATGACCAGGAGTTGTCCTTGGTCCAGCCGTAGAGGGCATACGTGGTCCCGGCCATGAGCGGGGCCAGAGGCTTGGTCACGGTCCAGCCGGCGGCGGGGGCGTCCAGGGGCCAGGTGACGAGTCCGGCTGTGAGGGGACGGTCAGCGGTCCATGAACCCATCTTCGTCTGGCTTTTGACATCGGTACTGTCCACGTAGAGCGTCGCGCCGTCGATATGGTGCCCGCAGATCATCATGACGCCGACCAGATGGCCGTCGCCGGTCACGGAGATCCCCGTGACGGCATCGACGGGGACCGTGCACCCTGAGGTCGCGATCAGGGTCGCACCGACCGCAACAGCGCCGACGAAGCGCCGGGACACCGGCCACGAAAAGGTCCGTCGCATGAGCCCCTCCCCCGGCCTCGTTGTTTCACGACGCGGATCGGTTGATCTTGCGCCCGTGATGTCGCGTTGATCCCTGCCCGTGGGTGGTGCCGGTCAGGGGTGCG
>NZ_JBSFYR010000096.1:0-28301 GCF_053599875.1 Streptomyces sp. NPDC005151
GGCAAGGGGCAGATCTTCGTCAAGGGCGAGGTCATCAAGACGGTTCCCGAGTCGAAGATCGTCGAGACGCTCATCGAAGAAGCCCTGAAGATCGCTGAGGACATGGACGACGCGGGGACACCGTCAGGTGTCCCCGCCGTCACCGTGAGCTGAGACAGGACCGGAGAGGGGGCCCGAGCGTGACCATTCTGGAGACCATCCGGGGACCGCACGACCTGAAGGCGCTGAGCGGACCGGAACTCGAAGAACTCGCCGAGGACATCAGGAAGTTCCTGGTCGAGGCGGTGGCCAGGACCGGCGGACATCTGGGGCCCAACCTCGGGGTGGTGGAGCTGTCCATCGCCCTGCACCGGGCCTTCGACTCACCGGTGGACCGCATTCTGTGGGACACCGGGCACCAGAGCTACGTGCACAAACTGCTCACCGGGCGGCAGGACTTCTCCAAGCTGCGCGGCAAGGGCGGCCTGTCCGGCTACCCCTCCCGCGAGGAGTCCGTGCACGACATCATCGAGAACTCGCACGCCTCGACCGTGCTCGGCTGGGCGGACGGCCTGGCCAAGGCGAACGAGGTGCTCGGCCGCCCCGACCACGTCGTCGCCGTCATCGGGGACGGTGCGCTCACCGGCGGCATGGCCTGGGAGGCACTCAACAACATCGCGGCGGCCCGGGACCGGCCGCTCATCATCGTGGTGAACGACAACGAGCGCTCGTACGCCCCGACGATCGGCGGGCTCGCGGACCACCTGGCCACCCTCCGTACCACTGACGGGTACGAGCGCTTCCTGACGTGGGGCAAGGACGTCCTGCAGCGCACCCCGGTCGTCGGACAGCCGCTGTACGGGTCGCTGCACGGCGCGAAGAAGGGGTTCAAGGACACCTTCGCCCCGCAGGGCATGTTCGAGGACCTGGGGCTCAAATACGTCGGTCCGATAGACGGGCACGACATCGCAGCCGTCGAATCCGCACTGAGCCGCGCGAAACGCTTCCACGGCCCGGTGCTGGTGCACTGCCTCACCGAGAAGGGCCGCGGCTACGCGCCCGCACTGCGGGACGAGGCCGACCGGTTCCACACCGTCGGCGCGATGGACCCGCTGACCTGCGCACCGCTCGCCCCGATGGTGAGTCCGTCGTGGACCTCGGTGTTCGGGGACGAGATCGCCGCGATCGGCGCCGAGCGGCCGGATGTCGTCGCCATCACCGCGGCGATGCTGCACCCCGTCGGGCTGACGAAGTTCGCCGAGGCGTTCCCCGAGCGGGTCTGGGACGTCGGGATCGCCGAGCAGCACGCGACGGTCTCCGCGGCGGGGCTCGCCACCGGGGGACTGCACCCGGTCGTCGCCGTCTACGCCACCTTCCTCAACCGCGCCTTCGACCAGCTGCTGATGGACGTCGCCCTGCACCGGTGCGGGGTGACGTTCGTCCTCGACCGGGCCGGGGTCACCGGCCCCGACGGCGCCTCGCACAACGGCATGTGGGACATGTCCGTGCTTCAGGTCGTGCCCGGGCTCCGAATCGCCGCCCCGCGCGACGCCGACCGGCTGCGGGAGGAGCTGCGCGAAGCCGTCACCGTCGACGACGCGCCGACCGTGCTGCGCTTCCCGAAGGAGTCGGTGGGGGAGCCCGTCCCGGCAATCGGCCGGGTCGGTGCCATGGACGTACTGCACCGCGCCGACGACCCCCACGTCCTCATCGTGGCGGTCGGTGTGCTCGCCTCCGTCTGCCTGCGGGCCGCCGACCTGCTCTCGGGCGGCGGCATCCGCTGCACGGTCGTCGACCCGCGCTGGGTGAAGCCGGTCGACGAACAGCTCGCACCGCTCGCCGCACGCCACCGGATGGTCGCCGTGGTCGAGGACAACAGCCGGGCGGGAGGCGTCGGTTCGGCGGTCGGGCAGGCGTTGCGCGACGCCGGTGTCGACGTACCGCTGCGGACCTTCGGTATCCCCGAGCAGTTCCTCGCGCACGGCAAGCGTGCGGAGGTGCTGGCCGACATCGGGCTCACACCGGTCGAGATCGCCGGCCGGATCAGCGGCGCGCTCGCCGCCAAGGATGCGGTCCGGGGGATTGAGGAGAGCGGGGTATGAAGGACGACGGGCCCAAGGGCTTCGATCTGGCGCAGCTCCTGGCGGAACGCGGGGCCGAGCGGTACGAGCTGCACACGAAATACCTCAACCACCAGCTCCCGCGGATGCTGCACACCATCGGCTTCGACAAGGTGTACGAGCGGGCCGAGGGCGCCCACTTCTGGGACGCGGACGGCAACGACTACCTCGACATGCTCGCCGGCTTCGGCGTGATGGGTCTGGGCCGCCACCACCCGGTCGTCCGCAAGGCACTGCACGACGTCATGGACGCCTCGCTCGCCGACCTCACCCGCTTCGACTGCCAGCCGCTGCCCGGACTGCTGGCCGAGAAGCTGCTCACGTACAGTCCGCATCTGGACCGGGTCTTCTTCGGCAACAGCGGTACGGAAGCCGTCGAGACCGCGCTGAAGTTCGCCCGGTACGCCACCGGGAAGCCCCGCATTCTCTACTGCACCCATGCCTTCCACGGCCTGACCGCCGGCTCGCTCTCGGTCAACGGCGAATCGGGCTTCCGGGACGGCTTCGCACCGCTGCTCCCCGACACCGCCGTCGAGCTCGGCGACCTCGACGCACTGCGGCGCGAACTGAGACGGGGCGATGTGGCGGCGCTCGTCGTCGAGCCGATCCAGGGGAAGGGCGTCCACGAGGCGCCGCCCGGCTACCTGCGCGCCGCACAGGAGCTGCTGCACCGGCACAAGGCGCTGCTCATCGCCGATGAGGTGCAGACCGGTCTCGGCAGGACCGGCGACTTCTACGCGTACCAGCACGAGGAAGGCGTCGAACCCGACCTGGTCTGTGTCGCCAAGGCGCTCTCCGGCGGCTATGTGCCGGTCGGGGCGACCCTCGGGAAGGACTGGATCTTCAGGCGCGTCTATTCGTCGATGGACCGGGTTCTGGTCCACTCGGCGAGCTTCGGCTCCAATGCCCAGGCGATGGCGGCGGGGCTCGCGGTCCTGGCGGTGATGGAGGACGAGGAGACCGTCGCGAACGCCCGCCGCACCGGTGATCAGCTGCGCGAGCGGCTCGCCGCGCTCACCGGACGCTACGAACTGCTGCACGAGGTCCGTGGCCGCGGGCTGATGATCGGCATCGAGTTCGGCCGGCCGAGCTCGTTGAAGCTGCGCAGCCGCTGGACCATGCTGCAGGCGGCCCGCAAGGGTCTCTTCGCGCAGATGGTCGTCGTGCCGCTCCTGCAGAAGCACCGGATCCTCACCCAGGTCTCCGGCGACCATCTGGAAGTGATCAAGCTGATTCCGCCGCTGGTCATCGGGGAGCCGGAGGTGGACCGGTTCGTGACCGCGTTCACAGCGGTGATGGATGACGCGCACAGCGGCGGCGGGCTGATGTGGGACTTCGGAAGAACGCTGGTCAAACAGGCCGTCGCCAACCGCTGAGCCCGGGTTTGCCTCAGAGGCAAGACATTTGCCTCTGAGGCAGGATCCTGGCCCAATAGGTATATGAACTCTCCCGATGGAGGGGTGGCCGACGAGCTGCCCGGAGTCGCGCCACGCCTGCGCGAACTGCGCCGCCGCCGTGGTCTGACCCTGGAGGCCGCCGCCCAGCACGCCGGGCTCTCCCCGGCCCATCTGTCCCGGCTCGAAACGGGCCGGAGGCAGCCGTCGCTGCCCATGCTCCTCGGACTTGCCAGGATCTACGGTACGACGGTCTCCGAGCTGCTCGGCGAGATCACCCCCGAACGTGACGCGATCGTCCGCGGTGGCCGGTTCGAGGGGGCCGAGGCCGATGGCTGGATGTACCGGCAGGCCGGCGGATCCGGCCGGGCGATGCAGGCCCTGCGCGTCCGGGTTCCGTACGGGGCCCAGGGCGATCTCGTGCGGGTCCATCCCGGCGAGGAGTGGTTGTACGTCCTTGCCGGGCGGCTGCGGGTGAGTCTCGGCGACACCGTGCACGATCTCGACCCGGGCGACAGCGCCCACTTCGACTCGCTCACCCCGCACCGGATCGCCTCCGTGGACCGCGACGGATCCGAGCTGCTCTTCGTCCACACCCTGTTGCAGAGCCCCGCCGCCGAGCTGTGCCTCGGCAGCGGTACCCACCATCGCTGAGACCGGCCCGGCCGGTCACCAGAGAGGACTGTCATGTCCGATTCAGAGCACTTCGATCCGCTCACCCCGAGGTCCCGGAAGAACTACGAGGCGCAGGAGCGGAAGTTTCCGCGCGGCGTGGTGATCAGGCTGTTCGCCTATCTCGTCGCCGGACACATTTTCGCGGCCTTCCTCTATCTGCTCTTCGCGGTGGCCGGAAAGGGCTGACCTCGGCCGGCGTGCGGTCCGGCTACGCCTCGTCGAGGAGCCGTCCGCGCAGCCGCTCCAGGATCTCCGGAGTCAGCTTCAGGCCCTCGGCGAGATAGCGGTCCGTGCTGCCCCAGGTCTCCTCGATGGTGCTGAAGGCCTGGGCGAGGTACTCGGCGCGGGCGTCGAAGAGCGGGCTGAGCAGTTCCATCACCTCGGGCGACATCCCGGTCGCCGAGGTGTCGGTGCGCCGGACCTTGTACCGGCGGTGCGGATCGTTGGACTTCAGGTAGTCGGCCTCGATGGCCTCGCGCTCGACGCCGACCGCCAGCAGCGAAACCGCGATCGAGAGACCGGCACGGTCCTTGCCGGCCGCGCAGTGCATCAGAGCGGGAACGCTGTCCACGGCCAGGGCGTGCAGCACCTGGCTGTGCTCGGCGGTACGGTCCCTGATGATCGACTTGTACGAGGCGGTCATCCGCGCCGCTCCCTTGCCGTCGGCAAGGACCGAGCGCAGCTGCGCGATGTCGCCGTCGCGGACCATCTGCCAGAACTCGGCGCCGTCGGCCGGGTCGGAGAGCGGAATGTTCACATTCCGCACGCCCGGCAGGTCCACGTCCGGGCCTTCGAGCCTGTGGTCCGCCGCATTGCGGAAGTCGAAGATCGTGTGCAGCCCGAGGCCGCCGAGGAACGCGGCGTCCTCGTCGGTGGCGTGCGCGAGGTGACCGCTGCGGAAGAGCCGTCCGTGCCGCACCCGGCGGCCGTCCAGGGTCGGCAGTCCGCCCACATCGCGGAAGTTGCGCACACCTGCCAGCTCGGGTTCCGTCGACGGGACCTGCGGCACCTGCTGCGTCACGGTGTCTCCTGGAGTGTCTGGCGTCGGCGCGGCTCGCCGGCGAGGTCATTTCCTGCGACGATACGACATTGAATTCTCAGGCCATCATCTCGGCCGTTTCCTGCTGAACACCCCATGGAATTCCCCTCGCACGGGCGTTGCCCGGCCGTCGGCCGGCGGTCGATGATGTGCGGAACTGTGGGAATGCGGGGATGACATGATCGAGACGGGTGACCAGGGTCGGACCTGGCTGCTGACCGGGGCGAGCGGCAGCTACGCGTTGCACCTCACCGGCCGGGACGAACTGCTGCATCTGCACTGGGGGCCGCAGATCTCCCTCGCGGCCGCCGAGGCCCTCGCCGCCGCGCCCGAGCCGCCCTTCCGGGGCTTCGAGTCGCAGCTGGACGGCCGCGAGGAGTACCCGGTCGAGGGCGGCCCCCGCTTCGTTCGGCCCGCTCTCTCCGTACGCACCCCCGAAGTCCGTGGCACCGAATGGGCGTTCGCCGGGGCCGCCGTGGACGGCGATGAACTCCGTATCGCGTTCGCCGACTCCGTGCAGCGGCTCGCGCTCACGCTGCACTACCGGATGCGGGATGACTCCGACGTCATCGAGCGCTGGGCCACCGTCACCCACACCGGTCCGGACGGTCCGCCGCTGGAGCTGCTGCGCGCCGACGCGGCGGCCTGGGCGCTGCCCGCCCGCGACAGCTGGCGGCTGAGCCAGCTGCACGGCCGCTGGGCGGCCGAGACACAGCTCGTACGGTCGGATCTGACGTACGGCGAGAAGGTCCTCTCCAGCAGGCGCGGCCACACCGGACACCAGTTCCTGCCCTGGGTCGCGCTCGACGCGGACGGCGCCGCCACCGAGGAGGAGGGCGAGGTGTACGGCTGCGCGCTCGGCTGGTCCGGCTCGTGGCGGATCGCGGTGCAGCAGCTCCCCGACGGGCTTGTGCAGATCACCGGAGGCGCCGGATACGACGACTCCGGGCTGCTGCGGCTCGCACCGGGGGAGACGTACACCACACCGGTGTTCGCCGGACTGTGGAGCGCCGAAGGGTTCGGCGGGGCGAGCCGGTCCTGGCACGCCTGGCAACTGGCCCATGTCGTCCCGGACGCCGAGAGCCTGCGGCCGGTGCTCTACAACTCCTGGGAGGCGACCGGCTTCGACATCGCGGAGGACCAGCAGCGCGCCCTCGCCGAGCGCGCCGCGGCGATGGGCGTCGAGCTGTTCGTCGTGGACGACGCATGGTTCGGGCAGCGCACCAGCGACCGGGCCGGACTCGGCGACTGGACCCCCAACCCCGAGCGATTCCCCGGCGGGCTGAAGCCGCTCGCCGACGAAGTGCACGGACTCGGCATGCAGTTCGGCATCTGGGTCGAGCCGGAGATGGTGAACGCCGACAGTGATCTGTATCGCGCGCACCCCGACTGGGTGCAGCACTTCCCTGGGCGGACCCGGACCGAATTCCGTCATCAGCTGGTGCTCAATCTGGCCCGGACCGATGTGCAGAACTATCTGTGGGAGCAGCTCGACACGCTGCTCTCCAGCGCCCCGATCGACTATGTGAAATGGGACTTCAACCGCTGCTTCACCGATGCGGGCTGGCCGGGCGAGGACTATCCGCAGAAGCTCTGGATCGCACATGTGGACGCGCTCTACGCGCTGATCGACCGGCTGCGGGCCGCCCACCCCGGCGTCGCCTTCGAGTCCTGCTCGGGCGGCGGTGGCCGGATCGACCTGGAGATCCTCGCCCGTACCGACCAGGTGTGGACCTCCGACAACACCGACCCGCTCGACCGGCTCGCCATCCAGGAGGGCTTCGGGCAGATCCATCCGGCGCGGGTGATGGCCGCCTGGGTCACCGACAGTCCGAATGTCCAGCTCAACAGCAGGGTCAGTTCGCTGCGCTTCCGCTTCGTCAGCGCGATGGCCGGGGTGCTCGGGGTCGGCGGGGATCTCACCGAGTGGAGTGACGAGGAGCTGGCCGAGGCGCGGAGCTGGGTGGATCTCTACAAGGAGATCCGTCCCGCCGTGCAGCACGGCGCGCTGTACCGGCTGCGTGCCCCGCGCGGTGGGCTCAGCGCCGTGCAGTACGTGCACGGCGACGAGGCCGTGGTGCTGATGTGGCTGGAGGCGCAGCGGTACGGGGAGCGGCCGCCGGCCCTGCGGCTGCGCGGGCTCGACCCCGCGGCGACCTACACCGACCTGGACACCGGGGCGGTCCACCACGGTGCCGTGCTGCTGCATCAGGGTCTGCACACCGGGCTGCGGGGGGACCTGGACGCGAAGGTACTGAGGCTCCGACGTGGCGAACGTTCGTGACATGTCCGTATTGCGACTTTTAGTGGAACATGGCCTATTTCTGCGGGAGATGATGCCTTCCTCGTGAGCGGGATCATATCCGTGACGGTGTGTGGTGGCGCCACAGATGGGTATTCCGGACGTCGCGCGGAAAGCCAAGATCCGTAATCCACGGAGGGTGACCGGAATTCCGCGCCGATTTCCCGGCGTGGATTCCCCTGAGTAGTCGATGGCTTGTTTCCGCCGTCCTCGCTCGCCTACGGTCACCCTCAATCCGGACGGACCGCCTAATCCTGCCGCCGCCCGGAATTCGCACCCACTCACGTGTGGCAGGAGCGGGGGAACCAGGTAAGCCGCCGCCCGGAGAGATCCGGCCGGCTCGGGGTGAAGTCGCGAACTGCGACCGGGCATCTCCAGCCCGAACCCGACAGCTCACCTCGTAGGCGCCGGAGAGGAAATTCTTCATGCCCACATCGGGTAAGCACCGCCGTACCAAGTCCAGCACGATCGCCCGTGGCGTCGCCGCCGTCGGCGCCGGTGGGGCCGTCATCGCCCTTCCGCTGCTCGGCGCCACCGGTGCCCACGCCGCGGAGCAGGCCGCGCCCACCGCGCAGTCGGCAGCCACGCACGTCGCCGCCGAGGCCGCGCCGGTCGTGAAGAACAAGGTCGAGACCCGGACGTACTCCGTCGTTGCCGGTGACTACCTGTCGAAGATCGCCGCCGAGCAGCAGGTCAAGGGCGGCTGGCAGCAGCTGTACCAGGACAACCGCGCGGTCGTCGGCGAGAACCCGAGCCTTATCTTCCCGGGCATGAAGCTGACGCTCGGCGGCAAGCCGGCCGACTCCGCCGCGACGACGGACACCACGCAGTCCGCCCCGGCTCCGTCGAAGGCTGCCCCGTCGAAGGCTCCGTCGACCTCCTCGGCCGACAAGTCCGCGTCGCAGTCCAAGGCTTCGGAGTCCGTCAAGACCACCACGTCCTCCGCCTCGGCCGGTCGGAGCAACAGCTCCGGCTACGTCCACCCGGTCCCGGGCAACCACACCACCGCCTACCGTGCCTCCGGCTCCAACTGGTCCAGCGGCAGCCACACGGGTATCGACTTCCCGGTCGCCACCGGCACCAGCGTGAAGGCGATCACCTCCGGCACCGTCGTCACCGCCGGCTGGGGTGGCGCGTACGGCAACCAGGTCGTCATCAAGCACGCCGACGGCCACTACTCGCAGTACGGCCACATGTCCTCGCTCTCCGTCTCGGCGGGCCAGACCGTGACCGCAGGCCAGCAGGTCGGCCTCTCCGGTGCCACCGGCAACGCCACCGGCCCGCACCTGCACTTCGAGGTCCGCACTGGCCCGGCGTACGGGTCGGACATCGACCCGATCGCCTACCTGGCCTCGCACGGGATCCACGTCTGATCCACGGCTGATCCGGTCGGCTCGGTGAAGGGGCGGTGCGCGGCGACGCACCGCCCCTTCACTTACGGCCTCCCCCGCGATAGGGAGTGGGCTCCCGACGCCCTGCGACTCCGCTGGCGGCGTTGTCGTCAGTCGCCGACGCTCCGCGTCGACTCCGTCCTCCGCCTTGCAATCGAAGCCGCATGACGCCGCTCGCTGATCCACTCCCTACCGCGGGGGGCGTTATTCCCCCTTTGCCAAAACCTGACCGGGTGGTCTATCTCACCACCCGTCAACCCCTTATTACGGTCGCGTAGGTCACATTCAGCGGTGCAGGATATGCGCTTGTGGCAGACGATTCGAGAAACAATCAACGTGGCGTCATCAACCGGCAGGGCGCCATCGGGTCGTACGCAGCGATTGGCGACAGCTTCACCGAGGGAGTCGGAGACCCCGGCCCGGACGGAACCTTCGTCGGCTGGGCGGACCGTTTCGCGGTACTTCTCGCGGACCAGCTCCCGGACACCGATGCGGCGACGAGCTCCGAGGGCTCCGCACACGGAAATTTCCGGTACGCCAATCTCGCCGTACGCGGACGCCTCCTCGACCAGATCGTCGAGGAGCAGGTACCGCGCGCCAAGGAGCTCGCACCCGATCTGGTGAGCTTCTGCGCGGGCGGCAACGACATCATCCGGCCCGGCACCGACCCCGACGACGTGGCCGAGCGCTTCGAGCGCGCGGTCGCCGAGCTCACCGACTCGGTCGGCACCGTCCTGGTGACGACCGGCTTCGACACCCGCGGCGTTCCCGTCCTGCGCCATCTGCGCGGCAAGATCGCCACGTACACCGCCCATGTGCGCTCCATCGCCGATCGCTACGACTGCCCGGTCCTCGACCTGTGGTCGCTGAAGTCCGTGCAGGACCGGCGCGCCTGGGACGACGACCGGCTCCACCTGTCGCCCGAGGGACACACCCGGGTCGCGCTGCGCGCCGCCCAGGTCCTCGGCCTCGATGTACCGGCCGACCCCGACCAGGAATGGCCCCCGCAGGCACAGCGCGGCACGCTGGAGGTCCGGCGCGACGACATCCACTGGGCGCGTGAGTACCTGGTTTCGTGGATAGGGCGGCGGCTGCGCGGCGAGTCCTCCGGCGACCACGTCGAGGCGAAGCGGCCGGACCTCCTGCCGCTTTAGACCGACCGGCAAATGGAGGGCGGCGTCGCGGGGCTGGGCACGCACATCTGCCGCGTTGTCGTCAATCACCATGGCTCCGCCATGCCTCAATCCTCCGCCTTGCAGCTGCACGCACCCAGCCCCGCTCCTTCTCCCACCCCCCCATTTGCCGGTCGGTCTTAGAGGAGCCCTCTCTGGCCCCATCTGCCGGACGGGCCGGTTCCCTTTCTGCCTCTCGGGGGCTTCAGGCCTGTCCGGCGACGGGGGACACCGGCAGGAACCGGCGTCCCGAGGGCGCCGGTATGCCCGGGCGCCGGGCCGGTATGCGCTCCAGGACGCCACCCGCGAAGACGTCGTACAACGGCAGTGTCTCCAGATGCACATAGCCGATGTGGCAGTCGCAGACGGCGACCGGACAGGCCCGCGGACCGAGCGCACGCCGGTAGCTGCCGTCGTACAGGTTGCCCAGCTCGGCCGGGACGAAGTGGCAGCGGCGCACCGTGCCGTCGCCGTCCACCGAGATGACGGACTCGCCGGTCCGGCACGGCATGCCTGCCGAGCGGTGCGGGTGACGGCTGTACGGGAAGAGGGGGTCGAGGGCCGTCCAGCGGTCCGCCTCCTCGTCCGTGTAGCTCTGCCCCTCAGCGGCATTGACCCAGAGATAGACCTCCTTGGTGGCGGTGTAGCCGTCGATGATCGCCCGCACTTCCCGCATCTCCACCGCGTAGTCGAAGGAGTAGTGCAGCCGACTGGTGTACGAGCGTGCGCCGCAGCCCAGCCCGATCATGCCGTCCGTCTGGCACGCGTAGTCGGCGGGGCCCTGCTGCGGGGTGTCGGCGCGGCGGAACATCCGCATCGACACCTGCTCGTAGCCGTGGGCGAGGAGATGGTCCCGGCCCGCCCGGTACAGCCACAGCCGCTTCTCGTCCCAGGCCGCGTCCGCCGCTGCTTCGGCGTCGGCGTCGGCGCCGAGCCGGCCCAGGCCGGTCAGCGGGCGCACGTAGAGCGGATAGAGATACAGCTCCTCCGGCTGCCAGGCGAGGGCCGCGTCCAGAGAGGAACACCAGCTGACCTCGGTCTGTCCGTCGATGCCGTAGATCAGGTCGATGTTGAGGACCGGGATGCGTGCGTCCCGGATCCGGCCGAGCGCCGCCTCCACATCGGCGCGGCGCTGGGGACGGACCGCCGCGCGTGCCTCGGCGTCGACGAAGCTCTGTACGCCGATGCTGATCCGGGTCGTCCCGCGGTCGGTGAGGACGGCCAGCCGGTCGGTCGTTGCGGTCGACGGCGAGGTCTCGACCGACAGCGGCACGGACCGCAGGTCGGCGCCCATCCGCTTCTCCGCGATGTCGCAGAGCCGCTCCAGCTCGGCGGCCGTCAGGAAGGTGGGGGTGCCGCCGCCGAACGCCGCCGCGGCGAACCGCACCGGCTCGTCGTCACCCAGTGCGTCGCGGACGGCGGTGGCCTGCCGGTCCAGTGCGTCGAGATAGCGGGTCGTCAGCTCGTCGGGGGCGCCGATCCGGGTGAAGAGGTTGCAGAAACCGCAGCGGACCTCGCAGAACGGTATGTGGAGATACAGCGAGAGCGCGTCCTTGCGCTCTCCCGCCCACAGCTCGCGCAGCGCGGGCCGGCCGGCGGGGTGGCCGGTGAGCGGGCGGTACGCCGTCTTGTGCGGATAGGCGTAGACGTAGCTCTGGTACGGGCGGACGGTGTGCGGACTGGTCATCGTGCGGTGGCCCCCGGTTCCAGGAAGAAGTGCGCGTACGGAACGGTCCAGACGGACTCGTGGCCGAGCCGGTGACCGGTGTAGCCGTCGTCCCCGTACGCCGTGCCGTGGTCGGAGCAGACGATGGCGAAGCAGCGGCGGCGGCTGCTCGCGGCGGCAAGGAGCCGGCCGATGTGTGCGTCGATGTACTCCAGGGCTGCGGCGTGCGTGGCGCGGGAGTCACCCGACTCGCGGGTGGCGCCCGGCTGGTGGAACCAGTTGGGCTGGTGCAGCGCCGACACGTTGACGAAGAGGAACAGCCGTTGTTCGGCGGGAAGTCCGGCGACGATCTGTTCGGCCCGCGCCACCTGGGCCTCGAAGGAGGTGGGTGACGCGACGCCGAACTCGGGTTCCCAGTGGCTCTCCTGGAACATGGCCGGCAGCACGGAACCGAGCGGGCCCTGCCGGTTGAAGAAGCCGACGCCTCCGATGCACACCGTGTGGTAACCGGCCCCGGCAAGAGCGGACACCAGATCGGGGGTGTCGAAGACGAAGGTCCGGGAAGCGGTGGTCTCACTGCCCGCGAAGCGTGCCGCGAACAGCCGGGGGTGCGGGCCCGGGGTGGCGGGCGTCGGCAGGAATCCCGCGAAGATCGCCTGGTGCGAGGCATAGGTGAAGCTGCCCGGGGCATGCCGCTTCTCCCAGATGTCGCCCGGGAGATGGCGGGCCAGGTGCGGGATGCGCCCGGCGGCGGCCAGCTCCGCCGCCACGTCGTAGCGCAGGGTGTCGAGGGTGATGAGCAGCAGATCGTGACTGCCCACGATCTCGCTCATGTCCGGATTCCCGGCGTGTTCCGAGGGAGGGGCGTCCGCGTCGCGGATGGCGGCGACGGCTTGTCCGGTGTCAGGCGGTGGCGCTTGCACGGTGGTTCCTTGCTCTGTTCAGTACGGCGACGACCTGCGTCGCATAGGTGTCCAGGCCCTCGAAGCCGCTGCCGGGCAGCCCGGTCAGGCGTGGCAGCAGGTCGCCGAAGGCGTTGACCTCGCCGACGGCGAACCGCCGCCAGCCGGTCGCGGGCAGCAGATCGACGGCCACACACAGCGTGTCCGGGAAGCAGGCAGCGGCGCGCTCGCACACGGCCAGGGCCTCGGCCCAGCTGCCGCCCGCCGCCTCCACGGCCGCGCGGACCTCGTCGAGGCTTCCGCGCTCGCCGCCGAGGTGAAGATTGGTCATGGGGGAGTGGCTGGTCCGTACGACGGTATGGGTGGCGCGGCCCGCCACCACCAGGACCCGCAGGTCGGCCGAGCGTCCTCCCTGCGATGCCTTGGGCAGCCAGCGCTCGATGTGCAGCCCGTCCGGTGCGAGCGCGTCGACGATCGCCGCCACCTCGCGCTCCGTCGTACAGCGGCGCACCCGCAGCGAGTTGAAGAGCCGTCCGGACGTGTCACGCTCCACCGACGTGGTCGCCCGCACCCGGCCGGGACCTGCCGTTTCCACGGCCAGCACCCCCGAGGCGGACGAGCCGTGCGCGAGCTTCACGAAGGCCCGTGGCATCCGGTGCTGAGCCATCCGTTCGCGCACATCCGCCCAGTCGCGCACCACGGGCGCCGCAGCGCCGGAGGTCGGCGAAGCCGGTACAGGGACCCCGGCGCCGTCCAGCACGGCATGGCACAGCCGCTTGTCGAACAGCACCGCGACATCGCCCGGGGCGTCGAGCAGTACCGCTCCGGCCGCGTCGGCCGCCCGCGCGACCGTCCGCACCGCTCCGGTGAACCGGGTGTACCAGAGGGCGGTGCCCTCAACCCTCGTCGGATCGTCCACCGACCGCAGCAACCGCTCGACCTCGGCGTCCTCACCGGGCGAGTCCATCCGTACGGTCTCGCCCGGCCGGAAAACGGCCTTGCCGCCCAGTACGTCCAGCCAGGGCACCACACGCGCGGCCGGCAGCCCGGCGTCGCGTACGGCGTCCCGGAAGAGGGTGACCCGGCGGTTGCCGGGAACTCCCACGACGGCGAAGCGCACCGCCGGGCCGCCCGCCCTACTCGGTGACTGCGACATAGCGCTCGCCGTCTTCTTCCGGATCCCAGTACTCCACCTCGTTCGGTTCGCCGTTCACCCGGTCGGCACCGAGCAGTCCTTCGAGGCGGTCCACCAAGGGGGCACTGATGTAGTGGTGGTGCAGATCCAGCGAGGTCAGGTGGGTGAGCGGCTGGCCCGCGAGCAGCGCCTCGGCTCCGAGGTCCCCGAGGGTGCCCATCGCCAGGGAGAGCGACTCCAGCTGGGCGACAGCCGGGGCGGACGCCACCGCGGCCGCGATCTCGTCCTGGATCTCACTGTTCTGCAGACCCAGATGGCGCAGGTTCGGGAACGCGGCACCGGAGAGCAGCGGCGCAAGGTCCTCGACCGTCGCGTCCCCGCCGTACTCGGCGACGCCGAGCCAGAGTTCGAGGTGCTCCAGCGCGGGCAGCTCCGATGCACCGACCGCCCGTACGACGGCCGACGGAAGCCCGCCGGACTCGAACCGCAGCGAGGTGAGCGCCTCGTGCCGCAAAGGCCGCAGATCAAGGGTCTGCCGGCCGGCAATCGGCTCACCGCAGCCGCGCACCGTCAGCTCCCGCAGCTGTCCGAACGCCTCGAGCACCGGGGTGATGTCGGCCATCTCCAGCCATGAGAGCTCGCACTCCTCGCTGACGACATCGGCGAGGAAGAGCGCCCGCAGGGAAGGGAACCGGTCCGCGTGACCCGCCAGCAGGTCGACGACGGGGGCGAACGGCTCGTACTCCTCCTGCCACCACGGACCGATCAGCAGGGCCCGTACGTGGGTGGTGTCGACCGTGTCGAGAAAGTGCTGCCACAGGGTGGCGAACGTCAGACTGCCCTGCCAGGCGCTCTCCAGCCGCCAGGCGACCGCGTCCGCCGCCGGAAGTGGACCGGTGCGCGGCATGCCGGGGCCGGGCAGCGTGAGGACCGGCAGGCCGTGGAACGTCTCGGGATGGTCGATGTCAGTCATGGTGAGTCACTCCGAAACCGTGGTGTAGCGGCCCTCGGCCCCGCGGTCGCCCCATGGTTCCTTGCGTTCGGACACATCGACCCGCACCCCGTGCGGTTCCAGCGCCTCCTTGATCCGGCGCTCCATCGGCGCGGTGAGGAAGTGATGGTGCAGATCGAGCCGTTCGAGATGGGTCAGCGGCTGGCCGTCGAGCAGCGCGGCCGCGCCCTCGTCGCCCAGCGTCCCGTGCGACAGATCGAGGGTGCGCAGCTGGGCGACGACGGGGGCGCCCGCGACGGCCGTCGCGATCTCGTTCTGCACCTCGCTGTTGCGCAGACCGAGGTGGTGCAGGCGGGGGAAGCGCGAGCCGGAGAGCAGCGGGGCCAGGTCCGCGACATCGGCGTCGCCGCCGTACTCGGAGACGCCGAGCCAGAGATCGAGCCGCTCCAGCGCGGGCAGCTCGCTGTCCAGAATGCCGCGGATCACTCCTGCCGGCAGCCCGCCCGTCTCGATGGCCAGCGAACGCAGCCGCTCGTGCTTCGACGGGGAGAACTCCAGGTCCGTGCCGCCGCGCACGCCCAGTTCCAGCAGGCCGGGGAAGGCCCTCAGCAGCGCGGTGACGTCGGACTGCTCGATCCAGGAGATCTCGTTCTCCTCGGCCGTCATGTCGCCGACGAAGACGGCTTCCAGCGAGGTCAGCCGGTCGGCGGCGGCGATCACGAGATCGATCGGGTAGGACGACGTCTCCTCGTACGACTCGCCCCACTGACCGATGATCAGGGCCCGCACGCCCGCAGGGTCGACAGCAGCGAGAAATGCCTGGAACGCCTGCTCCCAGGTCATCTCGGACTCGTCGTCGTACGGGTCGACCGCGATACGCCAGGCCGCGGCGTCGGCGGCCTGCGCCGGGGCTTCGTTCGTCGCGTGCCGGAAGTCGACGGCCGGCAGGCCGCGCAACTCGTGCAGATGATCCACACCGGACATGACCCTGAGCTCCTGAGACTGGGGGACGGCTGGTGTCCGCAAGGTTTATCAAGCCCCACTGACAATGCGGCGGGCGGGGGAGCGGTTGTGACCGATTGTCAGACCCTGCCCTTAGCGTTTTCTCCAGGGTCGGCACAGCGGGTGCCACCCTGGAGGGGAGACGTCTGTGTACCGGCAGGGCGATGTACTGATCGTGTCGTTGGACGAGTCCGAGGTGCCCGCACACCTGGCGGACGCGCCGGGGGAGCCGCGGGACGCCCGCGGGCGGATGGTCCTCGCGCTGGGCGAGGTCACCGGTCATGCGCATGCGGTCCAAGGGCCCGGCCGGCTGATGCGCGAGGCGGGCGCCTTCGGCCCGATGCTGCTCCATCTCCCCGACGGCGGGCGGGTGGTGCACGAGGAGCATGCGGCGATACCGCTGTCGAAGGGCTGGTACCGCGTCGTGCGCCAGCGGGAGTACGCACCGGGTGCGGTCCGCATCGTCGCGGACTGAGCCGGCCGGGCCGGGCGGGCAGCGCGCGACGGAGCGGACAGGCACCGGGCGGCACGGCGAACACGCCGGACAGGCAGAACAGCAGAGATCCAAGAGAGTGAACAGGGGACGGGGACAACCGATGCAGTACGTGGACTCATGGCGGGCCGTGGCAGCGGCGACCGGTGCGGCGGACCGGGGAGCGGCCGAGGACGGGGTCCGCCTCGCCTACCGCAGCGCGGGACTGGCCGAGCCGGAGCAGATTGTCTGGGCCGACTCGCCGAAGGCGGCCGTCGAGGCGGTCGAGAAGCTCGTCGACGCAGGCCGCTCGGTGCGCGACGAGGTGCGGACCCGCCCGTGGGCGGAGGAACGGCGCCGGATGCACGACGAGTTGGGCCCGGCAGGCTGGTCCTCCCTCTGGTCGGCCACGGGCGCTCAGCTCTGGGAGACCACGGCCGCGCTCGCCGAGCGGATACGGACCGGTGTCGTCGCGGCCCTCGCCCAGAGCCCCGAGGACGAGTCGGATGTACGCCTGGTGCTGCTCGACGCGGTCCTCGGCCAGCACGACGCGGCGTGGCTCGCCGCGTTCGACGGCCGCGGGGACCGCCTCGGCGGCCTGGCGGAGGTGGCCAGGCACGCGGGCTGGTGGTGGCCGTACGAGCGCACCGTGGTGATCAGCGAACGCCCGGAGACGCTCCATCGCGACGAGGCGGGCCGGCTCGACCGCGGGGACGGCCCTGCCCTCTCGTACCGCGACGGGTTCGCGCTGTACGCCTGGCGCGGCATGCCCGTTCCCGCCGAGTTCCTCGCGGAACTGACGGCCCTGACCCCCGAGCGGATACGCGAGGAGGAGAACGCGGAGCTGCGCCGCGTCATGCTGGAGTTCTACGGCTTCGACCGCTACCTCACCGAGTCGGGCGCCGAGCCGGTGCACCGGGACGAGACGGGCATCCTGTGGCGGATCGCACTGGACGGCGACGAGGACGTGGTGATGGTCGAGGTGGTCAACTCCACCCCGGAGCCCGACGGGACCCATCGCACGTACTGGCTGCGGGTACCGCCCTCGACCAGGACCGCGAAGGACGGCGTCGCCTGGACCTTCGGCCTGGACGGAGAGGCGTACGCGCCTCTGCGCCAGACCTGATCGGCCGACAGGGCGGAAGGAAGCGAAGGATGCGGAGTGTCCGGCCGGGTCAGGCCGTCAGCGCCGCGTGGTCGATGCCCAGTTCACGGGCGAGCGCCTCGTCGGTCCACGCCAGCATCGTGGCCCGGGAGAGCGGACCGGCGTACGACGTCATCTGGACGGCCAGACCGTCCAGCAGGGCGGTCAGTCGCCAGGCCACGGACATCGGGTCGTCGCAGTGGAACTCACCCGCGGCGGCGCCCTCTTCGATGACCTCGGCCAGCTCCGCCTTCCACTGCTGGTCGAGATCACCGGCCACATTGCGCAGCGCCGGGTCCCGGAGCGAGGCTGCCCAGCCCTCGATCCACAGCCGCCAGCCCTTGGCCTGCCCGGTCGGTGCGTACCAGCGGACGGCGGCGCGCAACCGCCGTACCGCACTCGTGCGGCGGCTCAGGAGTTTGCGCAGATGGGCGAGGTCCGCCTCGGCCGCATGCGCGAAGGCGGCCGCGACCAGCTTCTCCTTCGTCGAGAAGTGGTAGAGCACCAGGGCGTTGCTCACGCCGAGCACGGAGGCCACATCGGCGATCCGTACCGCCGCGACACCTCGTACCTCGATCTGTTCGACGGCAGCGCGGAGCAGCTCCTCGCGTCGTTCCGCCACGCTCAACCGCACTCTTGCCACGGCGTCACCCTAACCAATGCGCCGGTCCCGGACAGGTCGGGGGCGGGACCGCATCCGGCCCCGCCCCCTGCTCACCACCTGTCACCTCAAGGCTCCGGTGCCGGTCAGCACCAGGTATCGGCGCAGCCGGAGTTGTACGCGTCGATCAGGGTCTCCGTCAGCGAGGCACCTGAGGTGTCCGTGACGGCGGTGCGCAGGTCGACCTTTGCGGTGCCCACCGCGGGCACCGTCACCTTCCACCTGCCGTCGGCCGTACGCGCCGCCGTGGCCTGCTTCCAGTCGGTGCCGTCCGTCGCGTACCAGACCTTCAACGACGCGATGGGAAGCGCCCGCTGACTTCCCTGTGCGGTCAGGCCGACCGTGTAGTCGAGCGGCTTGCCCGCGTCCGCCGCGTTCTCGCCGGTCAGCGGCAGCCGGTAGTCGAGGTCCAGCAGCCGGGCGGCGGCAGCGGACTTCTCGTGGCCGGAGCGGAACCGCCACTCGCTGGTCACCTGAGACCCGAGCATCCATGTCACCGGATCCGGTGACGTGCGGGTGGCATCGACGGTCAGCCGGTACCAGCTGTCCTTGCGCGGCAGATCGAACGTGGCGCGGCCCGGTGCGCCGTTGCGGGCCAGCACCTTCCCGCCGTCGTCCGCCAGGACCGTGCTGCCGGTGTCCGCCACCGGCGCCGTCTCGGCCCGGTGCCCGGCCGCGTCCGAGAACACCGGGAGCGCCACATTCAGCTTGTCGCCGTCCCGGGTGATCTGCGCAGCACCGGCCTGCTTGCCGAGCGCCGGGTTGAAGGGCGCGGACATCCAGTCGTCCCGGTAGTCACCGCCCGCGCGGTACACGGTCGGCGCGCTGACCAGCGTCCCCAACGGGTAGACCCGGTCGGCGACGTCGTACTGATAATGGAACGTCGCCGTCGTCCACGCGACGTCCGGGGTGTAGTAGAGCGTCTGCTCCGACGGCGGCCGGTAGCGGGTCGACTGCTGGAAGAGCGTCAGCCCGTGCCAGGTCGTCCAGGCGTACATGCCCTTGGGGTCGGACGGGTAGCCGTGCGTGCGCTGCACCGTCGTCACCTTGGCCAGACTCGACCGCCGGTCGAACCAGTCGGCCCCCGCCGGGACCCTGCCGTCGACCGAGTGGTGCAGGAAGTAGGCGTCCGCCGAGCTGTTGATGCCGTCGAGCGTCAGCGTCAGCGGCCCGTCGGCCAGCCGGGCCCGCAGGGCGGGCAGACTGGCCGTGTCCAGCCTGAGTATTGGTGTCGGCTTGTAGACCGAGAGACCGTAACCCACGTACACGATGGCGGCCGTGCCCGCGTCCGTCAGCTTCTGGTAGAGCGCGTTGTTGAACGTGGTCTGGCTGGTGGCCGGTGTCCACAGGACGATCTTGCCCTTGAGGTCCATGGCCGCCGGGTCGGTGTCCGCCCCGGTGCCGATGTCGACGACCTCGCCGGTGGCCGTACCCAGCCAGCTGTAGATGCTGTACTGCGAGAGCAGCAGTTTCAGCGCGTCGGCCGAGGAGCCGGGCTCATGCGCGTCGACCTCCCGCTGCTGCCAGCTCAGCCCGCCGAAGAAGGTGAGCCCGTCCAGCGTCCCACCGGTGGTGGGCACCGCTTCCACGCGGTACTGACCGGCGGAGCTCGGTGCGACCAGCCCGGTGTCCCCGGTATCCGTGCCGGAACCGACCCGTGACGCGATCCCGGTCGCCGACTGCAGCGACACCCGGGCGGACCCGTCGTCGACACCGATCCTGACGGGCTCTGCGCCCTTGGTGTCCAGTGCGAGGGTGCTGTTCCGGTCGAGCGTCACCCGGTGGGCGAAATGGATCGCCGCGGTCCCGACGACGGTGTTGCCCACCGTGTCGTACTCCCAGGTGTGCCCCAGGACCCGGTAACTGCCGCGCGGCAGCGTCACCGTCCTCGGCTTGGTGCCGTCCAGCCCGATCAGCTGGGACGCGCCCGTCCTCTCGTTCTGCAGGACCGCGCCCGTCGAGGTGCGCTCGGCGCCCTCGCGCGGTGCGGGAGCGGCCAGGGTGAGGGTGTACGTCTCCGGATCGGCCTCGACGGAAACGGGCACCGTCGCCCTGCCGCGCCCCGGCCAGGTCGCGGTGACCGCTCCGCTGTACGTCGTCCCCGCCTCGGCCTGTGCCGGATCGAGGACGACCTCCGTGACCGCGGACGACCGGGCGGGCACGGTCACGGTCTCCGCGCCCACCCGGATCGCCCGGCCGGGCCCGGCGGACAGCCGCAGCTTCACGGGCTTGTCCGTGGTGTTCGTCCAGGTCACGTCGTGGCTCTGCGGTGCGGCGGAGGCGTTCGGGTACGTGGCGTGGGCGGCCAGCGCGGTGGGTTCGGCGACCACCGTGGTGTCCAGTGCGGCCGGTACGTCGGTGAGACCGGCGCCCGTGTCGCTCACCGTCGCACCCGCCACCGGGGCGGCGCTGCCGACCAGTGCCGACTTCAGCTGCGCCCCCGTCCAGTCGGGGTGGCGCTGGGCCAGCAGGGCTGCGGCTCCCGCGACATGCGGGCTGGCCATCGACGTACCGGAGAGCGAGGCGTACTGCTCGGTGACGGCCGCGTCGTCCAGCGTGCCGGCGGCGCGGGCGGCCACGATGGCGCTGCCCGGTGCGGAGATCTCGGGCTTGACCGCGGGCCTGCCCTGGCGCGGTCCGCGTGAGGAGAACGCCGACATCTCACCGGACTTGGTGACCGAGCCGACCGTCAGCGCGGCATCGGCGGCGCCCGGCGCGCTGATCGTATGGTCGCCGCTGTTGCCCGCGGCGATCACGAAGAGCGTGCCGTGCTCGGCGGAGAGCCGGTCGACCGCGGCGGACAACGGGTCGGTGCCGTCGGAGGCCCGGTTCGACCCGAGGCTCATGTTGACGATCCGGGCGTCCTGGTCCACGGCCCACTGCATGCCGGCGAGGATCCAGGAGTCGTAGCCGTAGCCGTCGTTGCCGAGGACCTTGCCCTCGACGAGCTCCGCGCCCGGCGCGACACCCGCGTACCGGCCCCCGGAGGCGGCACCGGATCCGGCGATGATCGAGGAGACATGGGTGCCGTGACCCTGCAGGTCCTGGACGTCGCCGTCCTCGGTGAAGTCCTGCGAGGCGGTGACGGCATTCTTCAGGTCCGGGTGGGTGCGGTCGTAGCCGGTGTCGAGGACCGCGACCTTGGTACCCCTGCCGGTGATTCCGGCGCGGTGAGCCGTGTCCGCGCCGATCTGCGGTACGGACCGGTCGAGCGTCGCCCGTACCCTGCCGTCGAGCCAGACCTTCCCGATGCCCTCACTGCGGGCCCCGGACGCCGTGCCGAGCTGCTTCCACACGGTGCCGGCCGACTTCTTCGGCACGCTCAGCGCCGTGGTGCGTGCGGTGCGGAAGGCCGCGGCGACGCGGGCACCCTTCGGCGCGTCGGGGCTCGCGGCGGACGGCGTGTCGCCGCCGACCAGGACCCGCAGGGTGTCGGTGCTGCTGTCGGCGTAGCCCGAGGCGACCAGCTCGGTCACGTCGAACAGCCGTTGGTCGACGCGGCCCTGCGCGATCTGTCCGACGGCGTCGATCGGCACCGCGTACTCGTGGGCGTCCGCCCGGAACCGCGTGAAACCCATGCCCTCGCGGCCGGAGCCCGGCACGATCGAGCTGATCTGCACGGCGTTCCCGCTGCCGGAGTACGTCACCACGTCGCCGGTCAGCAGCGTGACGGTGCGGGCCGCGCCACCCGCGGCCGGGGACGCGGCCGGGTCGGCGAAGGCGGGGGCGTTGTCGGCGGCGGCAGGGAGTGATCCACCGGTAAGGGCGGCGGCGAGCGCTGTGGCGCAGGCCGCTGCCCATCTGGTCCGTCTCATTCTCACCTCGTGAACTCGTGTGTTCCCAGGGGGTGGCGAGGCGAGAATGTCAGGAACATGGCGGCATAGGGCCGGTCGGTGCTGGCGGGAAGCTGCCATGGCAGCTATTCGCCGTAAACCCTTTCGATCAGCGGGAGTTGAGCGAAGACCCGCGGAGCGTCACCGGTACCAGCCGAACCGTTCGGCCATCACCGGCAGCCGTTCGGCGACGAGCGCATGGGCCGCCGCACGGGGTGTGGAGCCGTCGGCCTCGGCGCGGGCCAGCATCCGGTCGATCAGGGCGCGCATCGAGCGACGGGTGTGCCCGAACGCCTCCTCGGCGTCGGCGCCGATGTCGCCGAACAGGGTCCACCACCACCAGGCGTTCGTACCGGAGTTGACGACCACATCGGGCAGCACGGTGATCCCGCGCCCGGCGAGCAGCGTCTCCGCCTCCGGCAGCACCGGCATGTTCGCCGCCTCGACCACCCAACGGGCAGTGATCAGGGCTTGGTTCGTGGCATCGATGGCGTACGAGACCGCTGCCGGGACGAGCACCTCCGCCTCCTGGGCCAGCCAGGCGTCGGCGGGCAGCTCGCGGTCCCCGTCCCGCAGCGCACCGCGGTCCACCGTTCCGTACGCGTCCCTGGCGGTGAGCAGCGCCTCGACGTCGAGGCCCGCCGGGTTGGCGATGGTGCCCTTGATGTCCGCGACCGCGACGACCTTCAGCCCGGCCCGCGCCAGGAACCGCGCCGTCGCTCCGCCCATCGTGCCGAGCCCCTGCACGGAGACGCGCGCCTCCGGGTACGCCACGCCCGCCCGGTCAAGCGCGGCGAGCGCCGACTCGGCGACCCCGCAGCCGCCGACCAGTTCGTCGAGCCCGATGCCGTCCACCTCGACGGCGAACGCGTCGGCGAGCCGCTGCCGTGCCGCCGTCTCGTCGTCGAGCAGGGGATAGACGGCCTGGACCGAGGAGACGAGCCCGGCCTCGGCGGCCGCCCGGTCGACGAGGTCCTGCGTCAGCCCGAGATCCTCACCGGTCGTCCAGATGTTCTCGATGTACGGGCGCACGGCCCGCAGATAGCGCACCAGTACGCCGTACGCCTCCGGGGCGCGCGGGTCGCAGTCGATGCCGCCCTTGGCGCCGCCGAGCGGTATGTAGCGGGCATGGGCGTCGTCGGCGTCGAAGTGCAGGGCCTCCTTCATCGTCATACCTCGGGCGAGTCCGGCCACCTCGTCGAGCGTGCAGCCCTCCCGCATCCGCAGCCCGCCGCTGGACACACCGCGCACCAGCCGGTCGACGACCAGATGGCCCTGGCGTCCGGTGACATGGTCCGTCCAGGTCAGCGAGATCAGCGGGGCCGGCAGGGCGGACGGGGACGCGGTCGTCGGCGTCGTCATCGGGGGGTCTCCTCGGTCACAGTGATCAGGGTGGGCCCAGGGGTGGTCAGGGCCAGGGACAGGGCGCGGGTGAGCGCCTCGGGTGAATCGGCGTGGACACCGTGGCCGCCGTACGCGCGGGCCAGCGCCGGGAGGTCGACGGACGGCAGATCGACCGCCGTGGGGGTGTCGCCGCGCGCCGCCATTTCGTCGCGGATCTCGCCGTAACCGCCGTTGTCGAACACCACGACGGGCAGCGGCAGTCGCAGCTGGGCGGCGGTGGCGAGCTCCTGCACGGAGAACTGCAGCCCGCCGTCACCGCTCAGCGCCACCACCTGACGGGCGGGGTACGCGGTCTTCGCGCCGATCGCGGCGGGCAGGGCATAGCCGAGCGTGCCGAAGCCGGTCGGATGGAGATAGCGTCCCGCCGGACCCACGGGCAGATGCGGGATCGCGCCGTAGTAGCAGCACTGCGCGCTGTCCGAGGTCAGGATCGCGTCCGCGTCCAGCACGGTTCGTACGGCCTGCAGATACGGCAGCCAGCGGGCATCGCGCTCGGCGGTCTCCGCGTCCCGCCCGGCGCGCAGCGCCCGTGCGGCACCGGCCCGGTCCGGAGCCCCGGAGGCCGGTGCGCCGTGAGGCTCGGCGAGTTGCTGCCGCAGGGCTTCCAGGGTGGTGCGGGCATCGCCGACGAGCGGCAGCTGCGCGGGCAGTCCCGCGTACATCTGATCCGGGTCGACATCGACCCGGATCAGGGTGGCGCGCAGCACGGGCGGCGCGGACCAGAGATCGGACTCGGCCAGTTCCGTGCCCACGGCCAGCACCGCATCGCACCCGGCCAGCCACTGCTGTACGGACGGGCTGTGCAGCGACACCCCGAGCGACAGCGGGTGCGTCTCGTCGACGATCCCCTTGCCGTTGGCGGTGGTGACCACCGGCGCACCCAGCTCCTCGGCCAGCGTCAGGCACTGCTCCGCGGCGTTCCTGGCACCGCCGCCGAGGACCAGTGCGGGCTGCCGGGCCGATCGCAGCGCCTGCGCCGCGTCCCGCAGTGCGGGCCCGGACGGGCAGGTCGCGGGCGTCGGCGGGGCGAGCCGTACCGGACCCGCCGGTGCCGGCGTCTCCAGCAGATCGAGCGGCACCTCGATGTGGGCCGGGCGCGGGCGCCCGGTGCGGAACAGCGTGAAGGCGCGGGCCACCGCGGAGAAGATCTCCTCGACGGTTGACACCCGGTGGCTGAATGCCGAGACCCCCCGCAGCGCCTCGGTCTGGCTGCGCATCTCGTGCAGCAGACCGGTCGACTGGCGCGGGTGGCGCAGTGGCATGCCGGGCGAGACGACCAGCAGCGGCACGCTGTCCGAGTACGCCTGCCCGACCGCCGCCGCGATGTTCAGCAGCGCCGGACCGGTGGTGGTGATCGCCACCCCAGGGCGTCCGGTGACCCGCGCGTACGCATCGGCGGCGTACCCCGCGCCCTGCTCGTGGCGCGGGGTGACATGCGCGATGCCGTACGGGTCCAGATGCCGGTAGATCTCCAGGTTGTGCGTTCCCGGAATACCGAACGCCTGCTTCACACCGTGCTCCGCCAGTGCGCGAACCACGGCTTCGCCACCGGTCAGCGAGGTCGGCCTCGGCTGCTCGGACACACTGCCTCCCTCCACCAACAGGTCGATTTACTGAATCGCCAGTCAGTATTGGGAGGTGGGAGCGCCCCTGTCAATGTGATCTTTACTGAATCGCGGTTCAGTGACGGAAGTGCGACCGTCAGGGAGCGGCGGGGCGCGGCACCTCGCACTGGTCCTTGAAGCCCTGGCTGGCCAGACCCAGTGCGGAGTTCGTCCGCGAGCGCATGTTCTCCACGGCGACCATGGTCGTCAGCTCCACCAGGGCCTTCTCGCCGAGCGCGGTTCTGAGCCGGTCCACCAACTCGTCCGTGACCTCCGGCGGGGCGAGGCTCATCGCCTCCGCGTACTCCATGACGTCACGCTCCCGCGGCGTGTATGCCTCGCCTCCCGCCACACCGGCACCTCGCGCAGTTTGCGGGGGGTCCATCCCGTGCCGGTGGTTCTCCCAGTAGCCGAAGTCCATGCACCAGCTGCAGCCCACGGTCGCCGCGGACGTCATCACCGCAAGGGCCTTGAGCTGTGGGTCCAGCGCCTTCCACCGGCCCACGGCCAGCTCGAAGCGGAGCCCGGCCCACAGCACTTTGGTGTGGTGGGCGGTGGCCCGTACGGGATCGATGACCTTCCCGTACGTACGGTTCGAATACCACGACACGGCGCGGTAGAGGAGGCTGCGGGGCGGGTCGAGCGAGATACGGGCGGTCATGGCGGGTCTCCTTCGGTTCGGCTCCGAGTCCGCCGCGCGGTCCCCTGGGGATGCCGGCGGCTGCTGTCACGGATATGACGGCCGGGGCTGCCGGATGTGACATCGGAGAGCGGTGGATCGCGGAATCCTGCGACGGGTACGGACGTTGGTTCCGGCATGACGGGATTCGATGCAGAGCAGGACGCGCTCCTCCGGCTGATCGCCGAGGAGAACGGCGGGGTGCTCGTGACGCTGAAGCGGGACGGCCGGCCCCAGCTGTCCAATGTCAATCACTTCTACTGTCCCGAGGAGCGCATCATCCGCGTCTCGATCACCGAGGACAGGGCGAAGACGCGGAACCTCCGGCGCGATCCCAGGGCGAGCTACCACGTCACCAGCAAGGACCGCTGGGCCTGGACGGTCGCGGACGGGACCGCCGAGCTGTCGCCGGTCGCCGCCGATCCGCACGATGCGACCGTGGAGGAGCTGATCACGCTCTACCGCGACGTGCAGGGCGAGCACCCCGACTGGGACGACTACCGCAGTGCCATGGTCCGCGACCGGCGGATCGTCCTGCGACTGCACGTGGAGCATGTATACGGGCAGCCGCGTGGCTGAGGCGGCGGGCCGTCATTCCCCTGGCCGTCCCGTACTCGCACGGTCGTACCCCCTGCTCATAATGAAACGACACCGACTCCCTCAGGAGATGTTGTGACCGGCGCTGACTCCCTGCACCCGCTCCGCACCCGGCTCCGTACGCTGCGACCTGCCGCATTCGGCGCCGACCCCGACGGCGACCGCATGGAGCGCATCCGGCGCTCACCCAACTTCGCCGACGGCGTCTTCCAGAACCCCATGGGGGCGCGGAGCAGTCCGTCCGGCTCCATGCTGGAGTTCGCGAAGGTCTTCTTCCGCAAGGAGGAGCGGGCCCGCAGGACGCCGACCGGCACGGTACCCGTCCACGCCACCACGCTCGCCGACCTCGCCGCGCCGCCCGCCACGGGGCTCCGGCTCACCTGGATGGGTCATTCGAGCGTGCTGGCCGAGATCGACGGCCGCCGGGTGCTCTTCGACCCGGTGTGGGGCGAGCGATGCTCGCCCTTCGCGTTTGCCGGGCCCAAGCGGCTGCACCCCGTTCCTCTGCCGCTCGCCGCGCTCGGCCCGGTCGACGCGGTCGTCATCTCCCACGACCACTACGACCACCTCGACCTGCCGACGATCAAGTCCCTGGCGGGTACGGACACGGTCTTCGCCGTTCCGCTCGGCGTCGGCGCCCACCTGGAGCGCTGGGGCGTGTCCGCCGACCGGATGCGCGAGCTCGACTGGAACGAGACCACGCACATCGCGGGGATCGGCCTGACCGCAACCCCCGCCCGGCACTTCTGCGGGCGCGGCCTGCGCAACCAGCAGCACACCCTCTGGGCGTCCTGGGCCGTCGCGGGCCCGGAGCACCGGATCTACCACAGCGGGGACACCGGCTACTTCCCCGGTTTCAAGGACATCGGCGCCGAGCACGGCCCGTTCGACGCGACGATGATCCAGATCGGCGCCTACTCCGAGTACTGGCCCAAGAACCACACGGAATGTACCCCACTCCCCGGTGGGTGGCCCGACATACATATGACGCCCGCTCAGGGGATCCAGGCGCACCTTGACCTGCAAGGGGGTAAGCCGTACGGCGTCATGATGCCCATCCACTGGGGCACCTTCACCCTCTCCGTGCACCCGTGGGCAGAGCCCGGCGAGTGGACTAAGGATGCCGCCGAGGAAGCCGAGCAGCCAGCCGCATTTCCCCGGCCGGGCGAGCCCTTCGAACCCGCGGGAACGCTTCCCCTCGATCCCTGGTGGCGGTCCGTGGCTGCCCCGATTGCACACCCCTGGCGCCGCAGCGAGGCAACGGACGTTGCTCAGGGTCAGGACAATCGCGATCTTGACCTCGCAGGTGAGCGGTGACTCGGGGCAGGGATGAAAGCCTGAACGCAACGACGCAGTCGTTCGCCAAGTTGACGGAGGCCGAACAGAAGCAGGTGATCCAGGCGCTCGACGGTCCCCCTCGACGGGGGAGGGCTGCTGAGGCACGGCAGTACATCCCACTGCCCACTTCACGAAAGCCATCCGGCATCCAAGTCGAGACGCGGATTGTCAAGTCCTGACACCGAGGCCCCACCCTTCCGGCCGAAACGGCGGGGTGGGGCTTCCGTATTTCTAACTTGATCTTTAACCTGTGCGGCGTGGCCGCGGGGTTGTTGGCTTCTTCGTCCGTCGTTTTGCGGGGCCCGGTTTGCCGACTGTGTGCACGTCATAGCGTGGAGCGGGCCGGGCGTTCTTGCGACCGGACGGCCGTCCTGGGCCGGGGCGGGAGGATTTCGGTGCTCTGGCAGGACAGGCCTCCTTCGGGCGGAGGTGCCGGAAATCGCGGCGGACTCGGGCGGGAGTGAGCTTGTCGGGCGGACTCGGTCTCTCTCACGGCAGGACGTCGCCCGCCTCTCCCCGTTCGTGAGGCACCACATCAACATGCTCGGCCGGTACTCCTTCCAGCTCCCCGACCTGCCCGGCGGCCTGCGCCCGCTGCGCGATCCGGACGCCTCCGACGAGGAATGACAGGCCCTGGCCTGCGCCGCTGGATGGGAGGACCCTGGGGGTATGGCCAGGAGGAACGTCCGGCGGTGCAGCCAGTGCGGCATCGAGCTGCCGAAGGACAGCAGGCGGTCGTGCCGGTTGTGCGACATCCCTTGTGTTCCCCTGAGCCCCGGAGAGAGTCCAGCCCGCTGGCCAGTGGGTTCGTCTCTCCCTCGGCAGCCTGGTATCCAGTGA